>CAZQOI010000031.1:0-30933 GCA_964594905.1 uncultured Granulosicoccaceae bacterium | reverse complement strand
GCCAGACTCCTTAATTCCTGTGAACCGTGCCCGATGTTTGCACTTTGCGCTTGGGGTTGAGCAATGCAATGTGGTTTACTTCGGGACAGGTTCATGAAGAACCACCCACCAACGATCTCAAGGATGATGATCATGACGATAAAGCGCTGGCCGCGTTCCGAACGGCCTAGAGAAAAACTTCTTTCCCGTGGTGTTGGCTCACTAAGTGATGCTGAGCTGCTAGCCATATTTCTGCAAACCGGTGTTGCCGGACGTTCAGCTGTTGATGTTGCACGAGATGCACTAGCCGAATACGGAGGCCTTTCTGGTTTGCTGTCCTGTGACGCGGCAACATTCTGTAAGGGTCATGGATTGGGTAGTGCACGCTACACCTTGTTGCAGGCAGCATTGGAGATCAGTCGGCGCCATGTTTATGCGCAGGTTGAGAAAGTGGATGTACTGACAACGCCAGGCGATGTGCGGGAGTATCTATCACTGCACCTGACAGGGCTTGAGCATGAAGTGTTTTCTGGATTGTTTCTGGATAACCGGCACCGAGTGATTGAGTACCGAGAATTGTTTCGTGGAACAATTGATTCGGCTGCTGTGTATCCACGAGAAGTAGTAAAGTGTTGTTTGGCGAGTAATGCTGCTGCTGTGATATTTGCGCACAACCATCCAAGCGGGGTGGCAGAACCGTCCGATACTGATGTTCGGCTTACACGTAAGCTTACTGACGCATTGGCATTGATTGATGTGCGTGTATTGGATCATTTGATAATAGGGCAAGGTGTTCAGACGTCTTTGGCGGAGCGTGGGTTGATGTGAAGATAGTGCCGATGGCTCATTGGTGGAATCAGATGTAGTGGTCAAGGATTATTGGGCGACGATTTGGAGGAATAGTCGTACTGCTCCTCTCCGGGTTCGGCACAGAACCGGGTTTTTTACCGTAGGACACAATAGGCTGTAGGCCACACTGGGAACAGCGGTTACAATTTCGGTTGATCAATCAATACCGGTATTCCAATATGGACATTCGCGCAAACTCACAATCGTTGAAAAAAATTTGGATCGCTGTGAAGACATCATTTGTTTCAGGCGCATTGGCACTTTGTGCAAGTTCATCCCTCGCGTTGGCTCAGGACCTAGCACCATCGGCGATGTTGCTCGAACGCGATTGCGATGGGATCAGTTGGTCTGAGCCTGCGGCTGACACTGTGTCTCTTAATGTTCATGATAGTGCTGGTCGGTATATCACTACGCTTGGTGTGAACGAGAGGGAATATCGACCAAACCGGCAAGACGCTTATTTTGTTGTTGAAACCAACATGGGCCCGTGGCAAACATGGCTGACTACCGATCAGATATTTTATTCGCCTGTAAGTATCAATGGCGTTCCGTGTGTTACAGAGGCCATACCATCAGCTGGGCCACTAACAGCGACCACTGAAAACGGATTTCTGGTTTGGGAGCCGAATGATTTTCTCGCACAAGCACGAACGTTCCGGCCAACCGTAAACATCCACGCCGAAGATGGAAGCTATATCACCTCTGTGCTAGCAACCGATGGCCGTTGGCCAGCACCACAGTCAGGTAGCTATTATTTTGTAGCAGTGGTTGGAGAAAACAGAAACGTATCCGATTGGCGAACTTGGCGAAGGTCGAACGTTGTGCAAGTGAATGTTGCTGTAAATGCAGATGAGTTTACCGCTGAAAATTATCAAGAGCGTTTAGGCTCAAGTTTAAGTCGGTGGCGAGCAGAGCATCACGCACCTTTCCGTGATGCCTTAGCTGCAGCCATGGGGCAATGGTTTTCTGCTTTGCCTGACCTGAATAGCGATAACGGTTTTGATTGGCAAGGCATAACGGTGGGTGAGCTAGAAGCACAATGCGAATCAGGTTCAGTAGCGGGTAACGTTGTTGATATTGTTAAAACCGATACCTTTAGCAGATTTCAGATGGAGTTCGAATTTACCGGATGTGTGTTGAATGCAGTCACGTATGATGGTGAAGCAACGGTCTATTTGGAGTACATCAGTTTTCGCAACAACACATCAACACAAGAGAACATGCACTGGCGAGACTTTGCTATTACATCCACTGGGCAGTTTGTGCAACGTTTGACTGGCGGTGAGCAGTTGACGGTAACGCAAACGGGAGAGCTTTTGCAGTTTCGCCGAGCGCGCAACTCAGAAAGCTATTCAGAATCAACTAACGGTGTTTTAGATATTGAACTCACCTCGGCGCATTTCACAAACTTTGAAGCAGATCCATTTGCTAGCCCTGATGGCCCTGAAGGAGCGGATGCAGAGGTGACTTTTAGAGAAGGCGGCACAATGGACGCGACACGTGCAGGTAGAAGGCAAACCTTCAATGCTAATTTTGCGTTACGGCCTGATCGTGATGTTGGTTTTCACTATTCAACTAATCCATCGAATTTGCAAGGAGTGCCGTTTAATCAAATTGAAGTTTCGCCATCGCTATTGCATGTTGGCCTCACCATTGTGAATAGAGACAGCGGCGATTCACTGCAGCTACGGCCGGGCAGTGCAGGTGGGGATACAGTGCGTTATTCTCTAACTACACAAAATGACACGACGATCATCGAGGATGACTTTCTTTATCCGTTTGCGTGTGACTCTCGAAGTCTATTTACGTCGCTTGATGTTTGCGATTTTTAAGGTCGCATCAACAGTGTTAGTGCAATGTTAGACGGCACACTGGAATTGGCCATGGCTGGGAAAAAGTATTAAAGTGAAGTCTGTTACTTTAGACACCTCGCAGCCACTAAGCGCTGCGAGTTGGTCTTTCAAGGGTAAATATCAGGTTTGAAATTGAACGTCATTGAGAACACAATTGAGTTTGCAGAAAAAACTGCACAACTGACTACTTGTTTCAATGATCGATAGCGACACAAAAACACTGCTCGAAAGGCGACAACGGCTGCTTGGCCCGATGTCCACTTTTTACGATGAGCCACTGCACCTTGTTCGTGGCGAAGGCGTTCGAGTATGGGATGCAAATGGTCGCGAGTATCTAGATTGTTATAACAACGTACCTCACGTGGGCCACTGTCATCCAAAAGTGGTGGAAGCGATTTCTCATCAGGCTGCGATGTTGAATACTCATACTCGCTATCTTCATGAAAACATACTGGATTACGTTGAGCGATTAACCGCGACATTTGACAAGTCATTGTCCAGTGCAATCATGACGTGTACAGGTTCCGAGGCAAATGATATTGCGCTGCGCATATCGCAAAGCGTGACAGGGAAATCAGGTGTGATCGCAACTGACCACACTTATCACGGCAATACGATGGCAGTTGCGCAATTGTCTTGTACTAATCCACCACCTGGTGGTCATTGGCCCAACGTACGCCATGTGCCAGCTCCTGACAGTTATCGTGGAGATCGCACATCTGCTGGCGAGTTGAAATCTAATTCTTTCACAACCTCAGTCCAACAGGCTATTGAAAGCCTCGATGCTGCCGGTCATGGTGTTTCCGCGCTAGTTATCTGTCCGTACTTTGCCAATGAAGGTTTTCCGGATCTGCCGCAGAACTGGCTGGATGACGCTGTTGCTGCAGTGCGTAAAGCTGGTGGTATCGTGATTGCTGATGAGGTTCAACCAGGTTTTGGTCGCACAGGGACGCATTTCTGGGGGCATCAATATGCGGGGTTTGTTCCCGAGATTGTTACGCTTGGAAAACCCATGGCCAATGGACACCCTGTTGGTGGAGTGGTTACACAACACTCTTATCTGGAAACATTCCGTCGTGATTTTCGTTACTTCAATACTTTTGGTGGTAACCCTGTGTCGGCGGCGGCGGCGTTAGCAACCCTTGATGTTGTGGAAGAAGAAGGCTTGATGGAGAATGCACGTGTTGTCGGAGATTATGCGCGCGCTGGTCTTTCTCAATTGGCGCAGCGACATACTTGTATCGATGATGTTCGTGGCCGGGGTCTTATGTTTGGGGCAGAGCTTGTAAGTTCTCGTGATATGAAAACACCAGCCACCAAGCTTGCGCAACAAGTTGCAAACGGTATGCGTCAGCGTGGTGTGATTCTTAATTTTCTTGGCATTCACTACAACACGTTAAAGATTCGTCCTCCATTGCCCTTTTCAAAGACCAATGCAGATCAAATGCTCGACACCTTGGATGCCACTCTGACTGAGTTGGTGCAACAGGGTGAATTTGGTATTGATAATTAAATCATGTTATGACAGTTAAGCTTCCGAGAGATTCGGCGGATGAAGCCAATAGCGAAAGGGTTAATCCTGTAGGAAGTGATTCTGAAATTGTGGGAGCGTCGATGACGCAGGTGTCCGCGTTTCTAGAGCAATGGTCACTTGCACAAGCACATGTGTCCCTCGTTGCGCACCGGGAGAATACTGTCTATCGCGTAGATACAGCTCATGGTGAAAGTTATGCCTTACGCGTTAGGAGAGCCGGCTACCGCAGTGATGGCGAAATTAGTTCTGAACTTGACTGGATGGCGATGCTTTCAAAAAATGGCTTGTGCGTGCCCGAGCCAGTTACCGCATCGGATGGTTCTCGTCTTGTTAGCATCGGCGAGTTTCGCGCTGATCTTGTTACCTGGCTTAGCGGCAAGCCAATGGGATCTAGTGGAGAGCCTTTAGAGATTGCTGATCCAGTCGCGACATTCAGAACACTTGGTCGAACTGCGGCAAGGCTTCACTTGATATCAGATGATTGGACACTTCCAGAGGTATTCGAACGCCCGTGTTGGGACAATGATGCCTTGTTGGGAGAAGCGCCTCTGTGGGGTAGATTCTGGGATGGTCCCGGACTTAACGCATCTGATATGGCGCTGTTCAGTCAGTTCCGAGATCTTGCCAGAGTTGCGCTGACCGATGTAGAGGATTCACTGGACACGGGACTAATTCATGCAGACCTTGTCCGAGAAAATATTCTGCTTGAACCAAATGATCCCAATGCGATTGCATTGATTGATTTCGATGATGGTGTGTTTGGTTACCGACTATTTGAAATTGCCACGGCTTTAGGAAAAAACGTCGGTGAGCCTCAATATTTGGCTTTACGTGAAGCATTGATTGATGGCTATCGTGAGATACGATCTATCGATATTTCTGCGCTTGAATTATTCATGGCAATCAGGGCAGCTTCCTACGTTGGCTGGAGCGCGGCGCGTAGGGCGGAGCCGGGTGGTGATGCGAGAGCAGAACGTATTGTCGGCGCTGCGAGAGCCGCAGTTGCGGCTTGGTTAAATTCAAACTAAGCCTAATTGTTCAAACTCATCTTTATCTGAAGTAACAGTTACACACTGTCCGTACCAATTCAGGCGTATCAGTTAAGTTCTAAAATTTCTCTCAAATTTCAAGTGTTCGCTGTCGCATTTGCGATGAAACTGGTTGGAGTAGCAGGCTTGGTAAATCGGTGTTGACTGAGTGCAGGTTACTATTCAGCACTGATGAAACTCCATACCACTAATGAAATTTACATGCGTGCCGTTTATTGCAGGTATGAGTAAAAGCCAATCAGATGTTCAGGCCATCGGGCATGACGAAAACGAGTCGCTTTTTGAACTGGAATCACAATTCTTTCAAGATTTGCTTGGAAGGCTTGAGGATCCTGTATTTGTAAAAAATAACAAACACCAATGGCTATTCGCCAATCAAGCTTTTAAGGAGTTAATTGGTTGCGATGACCTGATTGGAAAGACCGATGCAGATTTACTTCCGGCTGATCAGGTAGGAAAGTTCTATGAGGGTGATAATCAGGTAATCAGAACTCAAACTTCGTTAACTCAAGAAGAAGAAATAGGTGAAGGTTGTTACGCCTTGGTGAAGAAAATCCCCATTAGACTTCCTGATCAATCGATTGGTTTATTCGGCATAATATTCGATATTTCTGAGTACAGAAAGGTTCAGCTTGAGGTTGAAAAACTTCGACTCGCCAAAGTGCAGTCACATACAGATTCTCTTACCGGTTTGTCTAATCGCAGACATCTTGAAGAATATTTTACTCGACTACTTGAAGAAAATATATCCGGTCCAAATTCTGTTGGGCTGTTACACATCGATCTGGATAATTTCAAAGAAATTAACGATACCTTAGGTCACTTGCAAGGTGATGCCGTGCTTGTGCATATTGCATCCATCCTGCGTAGCTGTGCCGGTGATGAATTCATTGCGCGCATTGGTGGCGATGAGTTTATTGTCGTATCAAGTAAAATTCAGTTGGAACTTACGAACATTGCGCAACAAATTATTTCTGAGGTAGCAAAATCTGTACAAGTGGAAAATGAAACTCATTCTTTGAGTGTTAGCATTGGAATTGCTTCTGACGTAAATGGAAATTTAACACTCAATCAAATGTTGAAATATGCTGATCTTGCACTCTATCGTGCAAAGCAGAATGGGCGAGGGCGTTACGAGCGGTTTAATTCATACATTCAACATGAAGCTAACGAAAGAAAAAAGCTGAGAGATGACTTTCGAATTGCACTGAGTGAGAATCAGTTTATTCCCTTCTACCAACCCCAGTTTAATACGGAAACTCTTGAGATTACCGGTGTTGAAGCGCTAGCTCGATGGAACCATCCTCAGCGTGGAATACTTTTGCCTTTTGAATTTATCGAGCTAGCCGAATCAGAAAGGCGATTAATGGATTTGGACAGGGCTATCTTGCGTCAAGCGATTCAAGATGCCTGTGAGCTGAATGATATTGGATACTCAATTCGAAGGCTCTCAATTAATCTGTCCGAGCAATCTTTAGCAACTAATGATTTAGTCAGTGTTGTTAAAGGTATGGAACCGTTACAAGTTCAGTTGTGTTTCGAGCTTGTGGAATCCATTCTGCTTGATGATGCGGATTGCGTTGCGATGGATACTGTCAATAGTTTACGCGAAATGGGTGTTCTACTTGATATTGATGATTTTGGAAGTGGTCGCACATCGCTATTGGGTATGTTGGAAGTAAGGCCTGACAAGCTAAAGATAGACAAGCGTTTGGTTATACCAATGATTGAATCTGGTGAGCATCTTGCCATGGTTGAGTCGATCCTGCAGATTGCCGATACACTTGAAACAGAAGTGATCGCTGAGGGTGTCGAAAGTGAACAGCACCGTCAATTGCTTCAGAAAATGGGGTGCTCGTGCATACAGGGATTCGGTTTCGCGAAGCCTATGCCACTCCATGAACTGAAACAGTTTATGCAATATCAATTAGCTGCATAGGCAATCAGTCCCACCTGTTAGACTGCAGAGTCAACTAAAGACACAGGCTTAGCTAGATATCAAATAGTTAAGTTTATATCCAGCTCGATGCCAGACGACTTCCAGAAATATAAAAGATCTATAAAGATCCAATTTTCAACCAACTTCTCGCCTTCTCGTCGATAGATATCAATAACTCTGAACTCACCTGCGGTGTCAGACGCCGGCATTCCCATCAAACCGCCAACAGAGCGGGCCGTAAAATTAGGTCTACCAAAAAAACCTCCATAGTGACCTTCAGCAAGCCGTGCAATATGTTGGGTTTTAGACCGTTCGGTTACGCCTGCTCTAAAAGGTGCAGAATGTTGTTTTGCATAACGCTCGATAGTGTAGGTAGCGCCGATACCTGCCGGCCCCCACCAAATCATATCTTCCGCCCAACTTTGGCGTAACTCGTCTTCGAGGCTTAACTCACTCTGCCACTGACCAAGTTCATCTATCATTTTATTGATGATGTGTAGTGTGCGTTCTCCAATTTTGTTGTCTTGTTTTTCATACAACAGACCGTCATGCGTCTTGGGTCCGGGCTGTATAAGATGCGCGCCTGTTGAGTTGGGGAACAGATTCACGCCAGCTTGAATCAAGAAATGCGGTATATCAAAGTACATGGTGGTTTCTTTGATCTCACCATTCTCAATGCGGTGAAATTCGCAGTAACGCAGAAACGCCATCTTGCCTGTAGGCTGAATTCCCAGCCAAGCCTGATCAAACAAGCCCATCAAGTGGCCCATCGAGACCACCCAGGTGCTGGTGAAATTATCTATTTCGTTTCGACCGGCGAAAAATATGTCCTGTCGTCTCTGTAGGTGTTTAAGTGAATGACGTAAGGGGTCCCAGAAAAAAGTCGCCAAATCTTCTGGGCCATACTCGCTAAAAGGGTGGTAACCACGCCAGACGAAATCGTCGCTGGTATAGCGTTTCAGTACTGCATGCTGATCTGAACCTTGGCGATCCAGATCTTTGTAAAAGCCCAATATCGTGGCCTTTTCTTCCTGAAAATCGATCGAAATTCCCCTTTTGGTGTCTGGTCTACTCGCTTGGAGCGGATTCTTCAATCATTTTGCATACGAATGCAAAAAATGCTTGCATGGAGGATACGGCTCGGCTTAGTATTTTGCAATGTGCGCCGAGACGATCAGTTTTGCTAAGAGTTTGATGAATGGCTGAAATCCAGTTACGCAATCTGTCGAAGCGTTGGGGCACCTTTGTTGGAGTCCAAAATTTCGATCTAAGTATTCGGGATCGCGAGTTTTTAGTGCTGCTGGGCCCATCGGGATGTGGCAAAACAACGACGATGCGAATGATCGCGGGCTTGGAAGAAATCACTGAAGGTGACGTGCTCATCGATGGCAAGGTCGTAAACGATCTTGAGCCAAAAGACCGTGATATTGCCATGGTCTTTCAGAGTTACGCGCTCTACCCAAACATGAATGTTTACGAAAACATTCGGTTTCCTCTCAAAGTGCGCGGTGTTGATCCAAAAACCCACGATGAGAAAGTGCGGCGTGCGTCTGCAATGGTCGAACTCGATGACTTTCTTGATCGCAAGCCTGCAGCATTGTCAGGTGGTCAACGTCAGCGCGTCGCATTGGCTCGAGCCATCGTGCGCGAACCCAATGTTTTTCTGATGGATGAGCCTTTATCCAATCTTGATGCAAAACTTCGTGTCTCAACTCGTGCACAGATTAAAAACCTCAGTCACGAACTGGCGGTAACCACTATCTATGTCACCCATGATCAGATAGAAGCAATGACCTTGGCTGACAGAGTCGTGGTGATGAAGCAAGGCGTTATTCAGCAGGTGGGTAGTCCAACCGAAATTTATGATGAACCGGCGAATACTTTTGTCGCTGGCTTTATCGGTAGTCCTGCGATGAATCTTATTGATGGACAGATAGTGAATGGTGTTTTTGAAGCGCCTGCCGTGTCCATTCCTGGATTTGGTGTGGCAGATGGCAACTACACGCTTGGTTTTCGAGCTGAAGATGCCAGCATTGCCATAAATGGAAGTGGTCAGATTAATACATCTGTTTATGCACTTGAGCTACTAGGCGATGCAACAATGATTTCTGTGCGTATCAACGGGCAATTGGTATCTATAAAAGCCGATAAAGCTCATCGTGCAGAGATAGGAGAGGCAACATCGATTTCAATACCCAGAGAAATCTGTCATTTGTTCGAAGCTGAATCTGGGAAACGAATTGGGGCTAGTGCCCCACCCCCTGAGAGCAGGCCAAACTAGTCAATCTGGTATCGACCTGCATCAATTTTCTACTGGAGATAGTTATGGTTATTAAAAGAGTGGTAGCTGCTGGTACTTTTTCATTACTAGCATCATTTGGCAGTGCGGCCTATGCGGCGTGTGATATCAGTGCTGGGAACATAAGCATTGTTGGAAATGAATTCCCAGCAATCCATGCTGTTGCAGATGGTGCTAAGGCTTGTGCAGGAGATGGAGTCGAGGTTAAAGCTAATTTAACTGCGGATCACCAGAAAATTAATGTGGCTGGTATGTCGGGAAATCCAGCTGAATATACATCGGCCATAGTTGCGAACTCATCGATTGTGGCACTGATGAATGAGGATGTGATCCGTCCACTTGATGATCTGGTAGCAAAATACGGTCAGGATCTACAAAAGAACCAGCTCATTACCGTGGGTGGAAATATCATGGCTGTCGCTTTTATGGCCAATGCACAACACCTTGTTTACCGAAGTGATGTACTCGCTGAGATTGGTGTAGAACCACCAACCAGCTATGAAGATATGCTGACAGCGGCGAAGATGATTCGCGACAAAGGCATTATGGAAAACCCTATTGGTGGTGCCTATATGTCGGGCTGGAACCTGGCTCAGGAATTCAACAATATGTACATTGGGCATGATGGAGATTTCTTTAAAGCCGGTACAGCTGAAGTATCAATTAATAATGCGCAAGGCGTCGCGACTTTGGAAATGATGAAGGCGCTGTCTGAATACATGAACCCCGACTTTTTGACTCACGATTCTAATGCGACCAATGCCGAGTATCAGGCTGGAAATGTGGCGCTCATGAATATGTGGGGAAGCCGTGCAGCAACCATGACCGAAGCCGAAGGTGTTGGTGACGATGTAAAGGCAGGTTTTGCTATTGCGGGTCCAATGACTGTAGCTGGTGGCTCCACTCCTGCAACGACTCTCTGGTGGGATGGCTGGACAGTGTCAAAAAATATATCTGATGAAGACGCTGAAGCAACTTTCAAAGCTCTGATGGCTGGGATAAACCCATCGATGCTCAATGATGAGACCAGCCCGTTGGCTGTTTGGTTGATTGAAGGATATGAGCCGACTGAAGCTGCGGTTGGTGTATTCGCAGCGGCAAATGCGGGTTCAACACCTTACCCAATGCTGCCGTACATGGGTCTTTTGCATACTGCCTTAGGTGCGGAACTCAATGACTTTATGCAGGGCAAAGAAGATGCTGCCACGGCATTGGCTGATGTTGAAGCTGCTTACACGGCCGCTGCCAAAGAAAAAGGATATCTATAAGTCATATAGCTTGCAGCGGAGAGGGAAACTCTCCGCTGTTATATGCCTGAATAATCCATCGAATGAAACATCGCACGTTTTTTTGGTTTTTTTTCCCAACAGCATTGGCCATGCTGTTGTTTATTGCGTTGCCAATAATATCGATAGTTTTACAGTCTCTTTACACGCCACACGATCAAGTTTTCACGTTAGTGGAAAATTGCGGTCCCTTTGGTTGCAAACAAGAAACAACTGTTGACTCGGAAGCAACCGAAGCACTGCGTGCTTCAGCACCATTGGGTCAGTGGGCTGGATTAAGCGTTTATTTTGATCGAGGCCATCTGGCGCTCAAGGAAGTATCAAGTGCCTGGCAGAGCACGGATAGTATCGGTGGATTTTTATCGTCAATACAAAATCTACCGTTTTATCGTGCAATGTCTTTCACACTTACGTTTACCTTTGTGGTCACACCACTATTGATTATTTTGGGATTGATGATTGCTCTAGCGGTGAATTCATTGCATCGTCACTTAAAAGGTCTGGCGATATTTTTCTCTCTTCTTCCGATGATAGTGACGCCTTTGATTGGGTCTCTTATTCTTTTCTGGATGATCGATAGTCGTGGCATTGTCGGTAATGCTCTGCAGGTGATGTTCAGCGATCCAACGCTGTCGTTAAAAGCATCCACGGGGTTAACCTGGATAACCTTGATTGTCTATGGTGTCTGGCATTCCGCGCCGTTCGCCTTCGTGGTTTTTTATGCAGGTTTGCAAACACTGCCAAAAGATACTCTGGAATCGTCGATGATTGATGGGGCGACCCGTTGGCAGCAGGTGCGTTATGTGGTTATTCCGCATCTTATGCCATTGGTGACCTTCGTCGCCTTGATACAAATAATGGATAATTTCCGAGTGTTTGAACCGATTGTGGGTTTTAACGCCTCGGCTCATGCAACGTCGCTAAGCTGGATCATATACAACGATCTTGGTGGCGAAACTCGATTGTTATCTTCCGCCGCTACCTCGTCAGTACTGACCATTATCTGCGTGACTATATTGTTATCGCCAGTGTTGATTCGTACGTGGCGTGACTTTAACGAAAGAACTTAAGTCGTGTCCGCAAAAGCATTACAGCAATCGTGGGGTTTAAGAACCTTATCAACGGTATTTTTAATAGGATGGTTGCTGCTAGCAGCGTTCCCCTTTCTCTGGACGCTGTGGGGAAGTTTTAAAGTCGAACTCGACTTCTTCTCGAAGTCTGATTGGACCAATGCAATCACTGGCGCACGGACGATTGCAGAGAAAGGTAGTGCGTTTACCACCGATGGTTACCATGGTGCCTGGGTGCAGGAGGGTTTTGGCAAAGCTGTTTTTAACACAAGCCTGGTCTGTTTCTTTGTGGTCATTACCTCTCTAACAATCGGAACCCTTGGCGGATATGCCTTGTCGCGCTCCTCGTTTCGTTACACCTTCTGGTTGTTGATTGCTGCTTTATTGTTTCGAGCGATGCCTCCGATTACTTTGGTTGCGGGTTATTTATTGCCGTTTTTTCAATGGAATCTTTGGGGCATTCTTCCAACGACGATCGTTGTTTTGGTGGCTATAAATCAGCCGTTTACTTTATGGATGCTGCATTCCTTTTTTCAAAAAATTCCAAAAGAGTTAGATGAAAGTGCAAAGGTTGATGGTTGTACGCAATTTCAAGCTTTTCGTCACGTCATTATTCCAGTGATGTGGCCAGGTGTCATTACGACTGGATTGTTTTCATTCCTGCTTGCCTACAACGATTTCGCGGTTACATCCATGTTGTTGTCAAAAGAAAATCAAACCATGGTGCCAAAGATCGCAAGTTTTCTTGGCACAACTTATACACAAGGCAACGTAATGTTTGCCGTAGCTGCCGTAGTGTCAGCAACTGCTCCTTTATTCGTGTTGGTGATGTTTTTTCAGCGCCAGATAGTATCCGGTCTGACAGCTGGTGCGGTCAAAGGGTAATGCGGAGCAATACCACATGAAGGGATCGAGACCTGAACAAGCAGTACTGTCCCGTGACACGGATATGTCGAAAACGGATATTACAAGATCGGTTATCGAAGGGATGGTCGATGGTTTAAATGATCATCGTATTGACGATATCGGGGAATTTTTTGCAGCCGGTTTTCGTTGGATGGGCAATCAAGGTTGCGGGACTAAGGTAGGTCTCCAGGCGTTTCAAGATAATTGGCAACGACCTTTTCAAGCCGCATTTTCTGACAAGGTCTGTATCGATGAAGCCCGTATTTTTATGGGCGAGTGGGCTGCGGCGTTTGGTCGTCAGGAGGCAACTCACTCTGGAAATTTTATGGGTGTTGCAGCAACAGGCAAACGTATTGAAATACGATATATGGATTTCTGGCAGGTGATCGATGGAAAGATCGTGAACAACTGGGTGAATGTTGATTTTGCCCATGTTCTTCATCAACTTGGCCATGATGTTTTTAATCGGCAAGGGTGGGAGGCCTATGATCTCGGCGAACGTGTACCTCCAACACCAACAGCCTCATTAGGTGGTGCGGATGATTGAGTATCTAAAACGCGGTATTTCGGATGCAGAGAAAGCATCAGAAGATGATAAGACTCGCGCGGTTGTCGAATCAACTCTCGCAGAAATAGAGCAACATGGCGATAAAGCGGTTAGAGCCCTATCGGAGAAATTCGATAACTACTCTCCTGAGAATTTCAAACTTTCTCCAGATGAAATTCAGAATTTAATCGCTCAGTTGACACCGGGAGAGTTAAAAGATTTGAAGTTTGCGCAGCAACAGGTCAGAAATTTTGCGCAGGTACAACGCGATACGATGCTTGATGTTGAAGTGGAGACTTTACCGGGTGTAATTCTGGGTCATAAAAACATTCCTGTGCAATCAGTTGGTTGCTATGTTCCGGGTGGTAAGTTCCCAATGGTGGCTAGTGCGCATATGTCTGTTGCGACAGCTAGTGTTGCTGGTGTCCCCAGAATTATTGCGTGTACTCCGCCTTTTGAGGGTAAGCCAAATCCTGGTGTTATTGCGGCCATGCATTTGGGCGGTGCTCACGAGATATATGTAATGGGTGGTATTCAGGCTGTTGGTGCTATGGCACTAGGCACCGAAACGATAGACGCAGTACATATGCTGGTAGGCCCTGGCAACGCCTATGTCGCGGAAGCCAAGCGACAACTCTTCGGTCGAGTTGGTATCGATCTGTTCGCAGGGCCAACAGAAACCATGGTGATTGCAGATAAAACAGTTGATGCTGAATTGTGTGCAACTGATCTATTAGGGCAAGCTGAGCACGGCTATAACTCTCCAGCCGTTTTACTGACTAACAGTCGCGAGTTGGCCGAAGAGACAATGCGCGAGATTGATCGACTTCTAACGATCCTGCCCACGGCGGATACGGCCAGTGTGAGTTGGCGTGATTACGGTGAAGTTATTCTTTGTGATAACTATGACGAGATGCTGCAAGTTGCTGATCAGATCGCAAGCGAGCATGTACAAGTCATGACCGATCGTGATGATTGGTTTCTGGAAAATATGAAATGTTACGGTGCCTTGTTTTTAGGTGCCAGAACAAATGTAGCCAATGGCGACAAGGTTATTGGTACAAATCACACACTACCCACTAAAAAGGCAGGTCGTTATACCGGAGGCTTGTGGGTAGGGAAATTTCTCAAGACGCACAGCTATCAAAAAATTCTTACCGATGAGGCCGCAACCGAGATTGGGGAATATGGTTCGCGACTGTGTATGTTGGAAGGTTTTGTAGGTCATGCTGAACAATGCAACGTACGAGTCCGTCGATATGGTGGAGTCAACGTAGCATATGGTGAAAGCGCACCTTACAGAGAATAATTAAGAACTATTGTCTGTGGAAAAGCACTCTGCTAACAAACATCTTCTCGCGCCATTGCGTGCTGCTATGTACGACTTTTCTGAAAAGGATGTACGCCAGCAACTAAAGGGGCTGACTGTCGAGCAAGCAACATTCCGTTTAGCTTATCCATTTGGCGATATAATGGGCGCAGACGCATTCTATGAGCAAGCCTATGCACCGCTGTTAGAGGCCTGGCCAGATCTGGAAAGAAGAGATGCAATAGTCATAGCAGGCACTGATACCTGTGGTAATGACTGGGTAGGATGCTGTGGCAATTATGTTGGCACCTTCATTTCATCCTGGCTCGACATACAGCCAACCGGCCAATTGGTGCAGATGAGATTCCATGAATTCTATCGATTCGTTGATGGTGTCGTTGTTGAAACGCAAATGCTCTGGGACATACCTGAAGTGATGCAACAGGCCAATGCCTGGCCGATGGCGCCTTCACTGGGTAAAACTGGACCGGTACCGGGGCCGTCAAATGCAAATGGTTTGAGCGCTGATGAAATTGATGCAGATCAAAGTCAAGTGACTCAAACACTCATTATCGACATGATCAACAGTATGATTCGTCACCCTGCAGAGGGTGGGCCTGAGCTGATGCAACTTGAGAAGTATTGGCATCGGAATATGTGTTGGTATGGTCCTGCTGGAATAGGTAGCACGCGAGGTATTCAGGGTTTTCGGCAGGCTCACCAGATTCCTTTTTTAAACGCCATGCCCGACAGAGGCGAAAATACGGAAGGAACTCAGCACCATTTTTTCGCTGAAAATCAGTTTGCAGCCGTAACCGGTTGGCCAAACATGAGTCTTACCCATACGCATGATGGGTGGATGGGAATAGCGCCAACTGGAAAGCGTCTCATGCTTAGAAGTCTGGATTTCTGGCGAGTTGAGAACGGACTCATTCGAGAGAACTGGGTGTTGGTTGATTTACTCGATGCTTATAGGCAGCTAGGAGTTGATGTATTCGCCCGACTGCGTGAATTTAAGGCGCCGTATCGAGTGTCAGCTGTGCACAATTATGTTGAGCCAAGCGTATGAGGCAAAACAATAATCAGCTGCCTGAAATGCCATCATTTGATTTGAGTGGCAAACGTGTGCTCGCGGTTGGTGCTTCGTCGGGAATTGGACAAGGTTGCGCCGTCGCATTGGCATCAGCTGGCGCTAACGTGGTTTGTATGGCGCGTGACAAAGATAAGCTCCAAAACACAGTCGATTTAATGTTAGAAAAAGGCTGGCAGGCGTCAGCACAGGTTGCTGATATTGCCAATCTGGATGGTCTAAGCGCAATATTAAAAGAGCAGAAGGCTTTTGACATTGTGGTCAATTCAGCGGGAGTTGCCAAGCACTCTGCAGCGCTCGATACCACGCCCGAAGACTACGACTCGGTGATGAATCTAAATCTTCGCGCTGCGTACTTTCTTTCGGTAGGTGCGGCAAAAGGAATGAAAGCAGCTGGGATTGCAGGCTCCATTATTCATATTAGTTCTCAGATGGCACATGTCGGTGGTATCGAACGAGCAGTGTACTGCGCAAGTAAGCACGGCCTGGAAGGTATGGTGAAGTCAATGGCTATCGAGTGGGCCTCACTTGGTATTCGTGTAAACACAGTGTGTCCTACATTTATTCGCACCCCTCTAACTGAACAAACATTCTCCAATCCAGAGCGTACGGCTTGGGTGCTAGAGAAAATAAAGCTTGGTCGTGTCGGTGAAGTGGAAGATGTCATGGGCGCCGTGTTGTATCTAGCCTCTTCGGCATCTTCCATGGTCACGGGCACATCAATGTTAATTGATGGTGGATGGACAGCCGACTAATGGCCGATCGAGTCACATCAATTCAAGTTGCAGAGTTGGCTGGTGTTTCACAGTCCGCTGTCAGCCGTGCCTATACACCAGGTGCGTCAGTCAGCACGAAAACACAGGAAAAAGTGTTAAAAGCTGCTGATGAATTAGGCTACCGCCCCAATGTTCTTGCGCGGGCAATGGTGTCGGGTAAAAGCCGTATCATCGGATTGGTGGTGGCTTATCTCGAAAACTATTTCTACCCTGAAGCCGTTGAAAAGTTCTCGAATGCTCTACAGGATCGCGGCTATCACGTATTGATTTTTATGACGTCACAAACAGCCAGTAATATTGATCATGTCATGGATGAAATACTGGACTATCAGGTAGATGGAATTATTATGGCGTCGGCTGAGATGTCATCGGTATTAACTAAACGATGCCAAGATGCAGGTGTACCGGTTGTCTTGTTTAACCGTAGTCAAGATGTTAGAGGTATTTCATCGGTAACATCCGACAATTTCTCCGGTGGTCGTCAAGTCGCCGAATTTTTTATAGCCTCTAAGCATAAACGTATTGCTTACATCGCCGGTTGGCAAGGGGCCTCTACGCAGCGTGATCGAGAGGCTGGATTTGTGTCCGGATTGGAAGCCGCTGGTCGTAAACTCTTCTCGCGCGAAGTGGGAGATTTCAATGCCGATGCAGCTAAGCAGGCTGCACTGGATATGTTTGATTGTTCGAAGAAGCAACGTCCTGATGCTGTATTTGTAGCTAATGATCATATGGCAATAGCGGTTATGGACGTATTACGACATCAATTGGGTTTGTCAGTACCTGGCGATGTTTCAGTTATAGGTTTTGACGATGTTCCTCCAGCCAGTTGGGCCGCCTACGACCTGACTACTGTGCGACAACGGGCAAATGTGATGGTGGAAAAAACTATCGAGACGTTGCTGCATCAAGTTGATCGCGGAGGTGCTCGGGCGCAACGTCATACCATCGATTGCCCCTTGATCGTCAGGGGTTCATCCCGAATACCAGAAGGAGAAACCAGTGAAGGGGTTTAATTCAAAGTTTGAAGACTTCCCGGATTACATCCTAGGTATCACCAAAGAGATATGGGAAGATCGAGGTATCTCGACCTTGCATGACTACTACGCGCCAGACATCATCGTTCGTTCTCCAGCTTCCATCGTTGTCGGTAATCAAGGTGTTATAGGCGCAACCATGGCAACACTCTCTGAATTCCCTGATAGAGAACTGTTGGGTGAGGATGTTATATGGAGTGGATCACCGGATGAAGGCATGCTTAGCTCTCATCGAATTCTAACCGTTGCCACACACAGTCACTCTGGCGCTTACGGTGAGGCTACTGGGAAAAGGTTACGTTATCGAGTTCTTGCTGACTGTCATGCGATAAACAATCAGATTAATGACGAATGGTTGATTCGTGATCAGACGGCGATAGTCAATCAACTGGGTATGGACACCAAGAACTATGCTCGAGATCAAATCGCCAATGAAGGTGGTCCTGATAACTGTGTGCTTCCTTTTACTGCAGAACGTGACAAGGCCGGTCCTTATACCGGTCGAGGAAACGACAATGAGTGGGGGCTTCGCTGGCAAGACACATTGACTCGCATGATGAACGCCGACTTCTCAGTAGTTGGAACAGCTTATGATCGCGCAGCTCAACTGGAGTACCCAGGTGGTCTAAGTAGCGAATCATATGCAGGTGCATCGGAATTCTGGATGAGTCTCAGAGCTTCGTTTCCAAATGCCATCTTCTCCATCGAGCATGTTATTGGTCGAGAAGATAACTACATGCCTCCACGTGCGGCTATTCGTTGGAGTTTGCAGGGTAAGCATGATGGTATTGGTCGCTTTGGTATGCCTACTGGCAGTGAAGTTTATGTAATGGGAATATCACACGTTGAGTTTGGAGCACACGGTTGTGCTGAGCCAGTGATTCGTCGCGAATGGACTTTAGTAGATGACACTGCCGTGTGGAAACAAATCCTGTTGCAAACCGGGGATATGTGAAGGTGAATAATCTGGCAGAGCGCATCGTGCGCTACGGAGAACTTAAACCTTGTAAAACTGCATTCATTGATGCGCATACGCCTGGCAGTGATCAAAAAGAGAATTTCACGATCATCGGTGGTGGTGTGTCTGAATCTGCTGATCAGCATGTTCATATCAATGATAAGCCTGGTTTCAATATAGGTGCTGCAGGACAGCCGCCCAAGTGTAGGAACAGCCTCCACTCACATCGAACTGCTGAAGTTTTTTTTGTGCTTAAAGGTAGATGGCGATTTTTCTGGGGCAGAAACGGCACGGCTGGGGAAGTCATTTTGGAAGAAGGTGACATCATCAATATCCCTACTGGTATTTTCCGCGGGTTTGAAAATATCGGTGTTGACTACGGCATGATCATGGCGGTGCTTGGTGGTGATGATGCAGGCGGTGGTGTTATCTGGGCTCCGCAAGTTATTCAGGACGCTGAGTCGCATGGACTGATACTTGGCAATAATGGCGTTTTGTACGACAGTAAAAAGGGCGAGAGCCTGCCTGATGGTGTAAGTGCCATGCCTCAACTAACCGAGTCTCAAATGGCGGAATACCCGGAATTACCAGCATCGGATGTTGTTCCAAATCATGTTGCACGATATTGGGATTTAATGGCTTTATCTAAAGACTCTCCCGTTGAAGTTATCTCTGAAAAAGGTGTTCTCGTGGATAAGCCGGGTTTTACCGTCGAGCTTGTATCAAGGGAATCTGAATCTCGGCAAATGAAAACACCTGACAAGCACACGGTTTTAATGCCGATGCGTGGCCATTGGACTGTAGGTTTCGAAGATGGCGAAACACAGTTAAACCCAGGAGACACCTGCTTGGTACAACCGAATATGCCCTACACACTATATCCGTCAATGTCAGGTGAGGCGAGTCTTTACCGCATTACTGCCACTGATGATGCTGCTGGAGAGACTTGGCGACCTTAGAGGTAACTTTGCTTTGATGCCAAGCGAATTGATATAGAGCACCGCGTGCTGTACAGAATTACGGACACGAATTGACTGGAGAACCAGATGTCAAAAATTAAAACTACTCATGTTGGTTCGCTACCGCGGACTCAGGAAGTTGTCGACTTTATTTTCGCGCGTGAAAACAAGAAACCGTTTGATCAAGCTGAATTTGATAAATGCATGTCATCAGCAGTATCAACAACAGTCAAAAAGCAAATCGACGCTGGTATCGATATTGTTAGTGACGGAGAAACCTCCAAGATCTCCTATGCCACATACGTTAAAGATCGGTACACAGGTTTTTCAGGCGATAGCGAAAGAAACGCTCCTGCTGATCTAAAGATGTTTCCAGGTTTTTTAGAGCGATTAGCTAATGAAGGTGGTACACCGCAGTACGCCCGACCGAAGTGCACAGGTGATGTCACGTCACTGGGACATGAGGAGTTGAACAAAGATATTAGTAATCTAAACCAGGCAATAGAACAACATGGCGCCTCACGTGGTTTTATGAATGCTGCCTCGCCCGGAGTCATTTCATTATTTTTGCAAAATGATCATTACGCAACTCGCGAAGCGTACTTAGCTGCACTTGCTGATGTTATGAAAGATGAGTATGAAACCATTGTAGCTTCAGGGCTTGATCTACAGCTTGATTGCCCTGATCTAGCGTTGTCGCGGCATATGTTGTTCAATGATTTAAGCGATGACGAATTTTTGAAGGTGGCCAATATGCATGTTGAGGCGCTTAACCACGCATTGCAAAATGTGCCGGAAGACAAAGTGCGAGTTCATATTTGCTGGGGTAATTATGAAGGCCCTCATTGCTGCGATATCTCAATGGGTAAAGTATTTGATACATTAATGTCCACCCACGCACAGTATCTATTGTTTGAAACGTCCAATCCCCGACATGCCCATGAATGGACAGTGTTCCGCGATCGAAAATCAGATATCCCTGATAACAAGGTGCTGATACCCGGGGTTGTTGATACAACAACGAACTTTGTCGAGCATCCTGAGCTGGTCACACAACGTATAGAACGTTTTGTTGATATTGTCGGTGCGGAGCGCGTGATTGCTGGCAGCGATTGTGGCTTTGGCACTTTCGCAGGATTTGGCGCGGTCGATCCCGACATTGCTTATGCAAAGCTGGCTTCGCTGTCAGAAGGAGCATCGCAGGTTAAGTGACGTCTTGATCTAATAAGTTGATTCAAATTATAATCAGATAAAGTAAATTCGGATATTGCGGGTGAGACCGGCAGGAGATCACAATGCCAGTGCATAAGCGCATTCGCATGTTTAACACCAGAGATACGTATCCTGAGCAAAATATCGATAATGATCTTTGCCAGGTTGTTGTTGCCAGGGGTACACAAGTCTTTGTGCGTGGACAAATCGGTACTGACCTGGATCCAGTGTCCACTGGCGTTGTAATTTCAGCTTTGGCAAGACCCGAGTGGTTGGTTGAAATTGATGTCACGGCTGTCATTCCAGAGGAATGAAATAAGCTTATGTCACGCGATCCCCGCTACGATGTTTTGTTTGAGCCACTGGCAATTGGCCCCGTCACTGCAAAAAATCGTTTTTTCCAAGTGCCACATTGTAATGGGGGTGGCTATCGCGATCCATCAGCTGCAGCAGCAATGCGGGGTGTCAAGTCTGAAGGTGGTTGGGGGGTAGTTTTTACCGAACAGTGTGAGATTCACGAAACCTCTGAAATCACACCGTTTATAGAACTTCGTCTTTGGGAAGATAAAGATATTCCGATGCTCGCCAAAATGGCTTCAAGCATGAAAAGTCACGGTGCGCTCGCGGGTATTCAATTAGCTTATTCTGGAATTAATGGCCCTAACCTATACAGTCGTGAAGTGCCACTTGCAGTATCACCAGGCCCTATACAGACATTTACCAACGATCCGGTTCAGGCAAGAGCTTTAAGCAAACGCGACATAAGCAATTTACGCCGTTGGTTTGTCAATGCAGCCAAACGATCGCAGCTAGCTGGTTTTGATCTCATTTGTCTTTATGGCGCACATGGCTTTGGTATTTTTCAGCACTTTCTGTCGCGAGCGAGTAATCAACGCTCTGATGAATACGGTGGTTCGCTTGAAAATCGATCACGATTTGTCAGAGAAGTAGTCAGTGATATCCGCGACGCAGTAGGTGACACCATGGGGATAAGCCTGCGTGTCTCACTCGATGAAACCATGGGCGACCTGGGCTTCAGCAACTCGGAAGTGCGTGATTACATTGAAATGCATAAAGATCTGCCTGATCTTTGGGATCTAGCGCATGGCACCTGGGAAGATTGCTCTGGTCCATCTCGCTTTAAAGAGGAGGCGGCGCAAGAGACACTGGTTAAAGGTATTCGGGAGCTTACAGACATGCCGGTGGTAGGTGTTGGACGATTTACCTCACCAGATATTATGGTTAAGCAAATAAATTCTGGAGTTCTGGATTTTATAGGCTGTGCGCGTCCCTCAATTGCCGATCCCTTTCTGCCAAAGAAAATTGAAGAAGGCAGAATAGAAGATATACGTGAATGCATTGGTTGTAATATTTGTATAAGCGGTGACATGACCATGTCACTCAGTCGCTGTACGCAAAACCCAACCTTCATGGAGGAGTGGCGTAAGGACTGGCATCCGGAACGGATGAACCCTAAAGGTGACAGCCAAACGGTTCTGGTAGTGGGGGCAGGCCCTGCCGGATTAGAAGCAACAGTTGCGCTGGCAGATCGAGGATACGATGTCACTCTGGCAGAAGCGACAGACACTTTGGGTGGCCGAGTTGCAAAAGAGTGCAAGTTACCTGGATTGTCTGCTTGGGGACGCGTTGCTGACTATCGAAGCTATCAGCTATCGCAAAAAGCCAATGTAGAAATTTATTTAAACAGTAAGCTCGACACCGCGCAGATACTCGAATTCGGTTTTGAGAATGTTTGCATTGCTACTGGAAGCCACTGGCGGTCCGACGGCGTAGCGCGTCAACATCTGGTGCCTCCTCCTATAGACACGTCCATGCCTGTGTTAACACCTGATGACATCATGGCAGGTAAGCAACTGCCCACGGGTAAGGTAGTCGTGTTTGATGATGATCATTACTATATGGGCGGTGTTTTGGCTGAATTGCTAGCAAATCATGGCTGTGAAGTGACCTTGATTACACCTTCGCCTCGCGTTTCTGAATGGACGTTTAATACTCTGGAGCAAGTGGCTATTCATCAACGTCTTGTAAACGCTGGAGTTGATATTGTTCTTAATAAGGGCCTGGCATCAGTCGAGTCAGGGGTCTTCACAAGTAACTGTGTTTTTACAGACGCCACCTTAAAACACGAATGCGATGCGGTGTTGATGGTAGCTTCCCGCACAGCTGAGTCAGCTGTATATATCGAACTGAAAGAGCGTGAAAGCAATTGGGCTGACGCTGGAATTAAAACCGTCAATATCATTGGTGATGCCAACGCGCCTGGGCCAATCGCCTGGGCTACCTATGCTGGGCATCGATATGCCAGAGAGTTGGATTCGCCGGTACGCGGAGACGTGTTGTCATTCAGACGGGAAGTCACGGGACTTCAAGTATAGTTGCTGATATGTCAATTGAAGAAACAGATACCTTAATCGTTGGTGGCGGTCAAGCTGGCATAGCTCTCAGTGAGCACTTAGGCAGGCTTGCTATTCCCCACATTGTTTTGGAGCGTGATCGAATCGCTGAACGTTGGCGAACGGGGCGATGGGATTCGCTTCGAGCGAATGGTCCAGCATGGCATGATCGATTTCCAAATCTCGAGTTTGATTGTCCGGCGGATGATTTTCCCACCAAAGATCAGTACGTAGAGTACTTTGAAGCCTACGTAAAGAAATTTGATATGCCACTTCGTACTGGTGTGTCGGTCAATAGTGTTGAACGTCAAACAGCTAAGCAAGGTTTCATTGTCGAAACTTCTGATGGAACTATTGAAGCCAAACGCATTGTCGCTGCAACTGGTCCCTTTCAACATCCAGTAATACCGCCGATCGCACCAAAGAATGGTCAACTAACGCAGTTGCATTCAGCGGACTATCGGAATCCAGAACAGTTACCTGACGGTGCAGTTATGGTTGTTGGCGCTGGATCGTCAGGTACCCAGATAGCTGATGAGTTACAACGATCTGGCAGACAGGTTTATCTTTCCGTTGGCGCTCATGATCGCCCGCCTCGGTCATACCGAGGTCGAGATTTTTGTTGGTGGCTCGGTGTTCTGGGTCTCTGGGATTTGGTGGCAATGGAACCTGGCAAAGAGCACGTGACTATTGCTGTAAGTGGAGCATATGGTGGCAAGACAATAGATTTTAGATCGCTGGCACACGAAGGCATCATCTTGACGGGTATGACAAAATCATTTACTAGTGGATCTGTAACTTTTGAAGCAGACCTGGTTAGAAACCTTTCGGCGGGTGATGACAGTTATATGCAATTGCTTTCGAAAGCAGATGCATACATAGAGGCAAACGGTCTTGATTTACCTGAGGAGCCTGAAGCGAGAGCGAAAATGTCTGACCCAGACTGCGTTATCAATCCGTTGCTTGAACTTGATTTAGAGGAAGTTGGTGTTAATACGATAATCTGGGCAACAGGTTATACGCAAGAATATAGTTGGCTCAAGGTTAACGCCTTTGACGAGGACAACAAGCCAAAGCATCAGCGCGGAGTATCATCCGAGGCAGGTGTCTATTTTTTGGGTTTGCCTTGGCAATCACGTCGTGGATCTTCATTTGTTTGGGGTGTCTGGCATGATGCCAAATACATTGCCGATCAAATTGAAATTCAACGAAATTATGCTGCGTATCAAGTACCGTCTGCAAAATAGCACTCATGAATCAAGTCTCAATCGTCATTCTAAAAGAACGAATCCATGACTACTAATCCCAGAGTCAGTATTCAGTCTGTAACGAAACGTTTTGGTGATTTCGTGGCGCTGGATAATGTGTCCCTGGACATTCAGGACAATGAGTTTTTCACCTTACTTGGTCCTTCTGGTTGTGGTAAAACCACGCTCCTGCGCATAATCGCTGGCTTTGAAGAGGTCAGCTCAGGCTCGATTCTACTGCAGGATGAAGACATCGCTGGTCTGCCGCCGAATGAGCGTCCTGTCAACACTGTGTTTCAACAGTACGCCTTGTTCCCGCATATGAATGTCTCTCAAAATGTGATGTTTGGTTTGCAGAGGCTTGGTATTGATTCCAAAGAAATCAAGCAACGCACCGGGGAAGTACTTGAACTGGTGCAGCTGACTGAGTTTGCTAATCGCCTACCTTCACAAATGTCCGGTGGTCAACAACAGCGCGTAGCACTTGCCAGAGCTCTAGCACCAAAGCCACAGGTATTGCTACTGGATGAACCACTATCAGCTCTTGATCTCAAACTGAGGCAAGCAGTAAGACTTGAATTGCAACAAATTCAACATGACACGGGAATCACCTTCATTTTTGTCACCCACGATCAGGAAGAAGCGCTCACCATGTCTGATCGTATTGCTGTTATTGCCGAGGGAAAACTACAGCAGGTTGGTTCCGCACGTGGAATCTATGAGTCACCTGTGAATCGTTTCGTCGCCGATTTTATCGGTGAGACAAACCTTATAGATGTGAACGTAACTCAATTGAATGGTTCTAATGCAGATGAATTGGCGGATTGCGAGTTGCCTGGAGGTATTCATTTTCGTGCGCCTGCAGCGGCTGGCGCGGTAGTAGGGCCTGGCCATCTCTCAGTGCGCCCCGAACGTGTATCGCTAGTAAATTCTGACGCAGGTTTACTTAGTGGCGCAGTCACACGCCATATCTATCTTGGCACTGACATGCACATTGAAGTAACGCTAGACAACGAGGAGGTAGTTGTCGCGCGCGTGCAGAACTCTGTTGATAACCGAGTACCCGATATGGGGCAGCGTGTTGGTCTTAATTTTGAAGCAAACGCAGCGCGTTTGTTGGTTGACTAACATGGCAGGCGCGATCACGCATAAAGCCGAAGCGAACAGTGGTGTCTATGCAGGCCGTGGTCCTTGGCTGATGCTGCCATCATGGTTGGTTATCGGCTTTTTCCTGCTAATACCCGTTGGGATAATGCTGGTTTACTCCTTCCTGACCAAAGAATTTCGCGGTGGCGTAATCTGGGAATTTTCACTAGCAGCTTACGATCAGTTTTTCTTCTACCGAGGTCTCTTTGGTGATGAAGCACCCACTATTGAATGGACTTATATCGGTATTTTCTGGCGGTCTATCTGGCAAGCCGGGTTGGCAACTTTGCTTTGTCTGGTCATTGGTTTTCCAACTGCCTGGTTTATTGCTACTCGCAGTGGTAACAATCGCTCAATCTGGTTGTTTCTTATCACCATTCCGTATTGGGTTAACTTGCTGATCCGCACGATCTCGATGAAGTTTCTGATTCGTGATAATGGACCGGTAAATGAATTGTTCATGGCGATTGGAATCATCAATGAACCCATTCATATGATCAACACCAATTTTGCTGTGCAACTTGGATTGTTTTATTCGTATTTGCCATTTATGGTGCTGCCAATTTACGCAAGCGTAGAGCGTTATAACTTTAGCCTTTCGGAAGCGGCAGCTGATTTATACGCATCACAATGGACAACACTTCGAAAAATCATATTGCCGGTGGTGAAGCCAGGCATTATTGCCGGTTGTATTCTGGTTTTTGTGCCTAGTTTAGGTGCGTTTCTCGCGCCGGATTTACTCGGTGGTGCCAAGAATTTCATGATTGGCTCATTGATCGAAGAGCAGTTTAAAGGCAGTGCTGGTAATTGGCCGTTTGGCGCTGCAGCTTCGATGATCTTGCTCAGCATGGTGTTATTGGTACTGATGTTCTATACCCGCAGTCAACACAAAGCGGGTGCCGTGTGAAGAGCAAACTGATTGACTTAAGACATTTCCCTGGTTTTTTTCTGCTAACTGGCTTATGCCTGTTTCTGCTCTATGTACCTCTCATTATCGTTATGGTGTACTCCTTTAATGAGAGTACGTCTATCACGCGGTGGGAAGGTGGCATATCATTCAAGTGGTATCACGAGGTGTTCTTTGGGGTCGAGGCAGGGAAATTCAGAACAGCGGCAATTAACTCCTTAAGCATTGCGGTCATGGCAGCCACTGCCGCAACTGTTATCTCAACTTCTGCGGCTACGGCGATGCATCGCGCCGGGTATTTTCGTGGTCGTTCTCTGAGTTTTGCGCTGATCAACCTGCCAATTATGGTGCCGGAAATAGTCAGCGCTGTGGCCACGTTGATATTCTTTTCAGCGATTGGTTTTAAAACTGGTTATCTCTCAATTCTTATCGCCCATATCGTTTTCTGTATTCCGTTTGCCTACTTGCCCATCGCGGCGCGTATGCAGGGAATTAATCACCAATATGAACAGGCAGCGCTGGACTTGTATGCCACACGCTTTCAGGCCTTTCGGCATATTCTGCTGCCACTTATGACGCCGGGGATAATATCCGGATTCCTACTTGCGTTTATCATCTCATTAGATGATTTCATTATCACTAATTTCGTCAAGGGTGCCGGCGTTGAAACTCTGCCCACCGCTATTTTTGGTGCAGTAAAACGTGGTATACAACCCAATATCATGGCGATATCGACGCTGTTGTTATTGGTATCAATTATCTTTGTTGCCCTTTCCTGGTTGGTCGGTAGGATGGGCGTAAAATCACTGAACGACCCAAATTAAAGGATCTTTGTTATGCGCAAGTTAATACTTAATACAGCGGCGGCGGCCGTTTTAGGTCTGTCCGCAACAAATGCTCTAGCCGAAGGTAATCTATCGATCTACCACTGGTTTGAATACATCCCGCAGGAATTGTTGGATAAATTTTCAGAAGAAAATGATATTCAGGTCACTATGGATACCTTCGATTCCAACGAAGGCATGCTGGCCACGCTAAAAGCTGGAAAGCTCGGTAGCTACGACGTAGCGGTACCTGGTGACTACATGGTTAAAATCATGGCCAATGAAGGCATTCTGGACACCTTCGAGCGATCTGAACTCAGTAATTTTGACAATATTGAAGAGCAATGGATTGATGTGCCATTTGATGAAGGACGTAAAAGTTCTATCCCTTATCAATTTGGTACCACAGGCTTTATGGTTAACCGTGAGTCCTTTGGAGGCGATATCAATTCATTGAGTGTGATCTTTGATCCACCGGAAGAACTCAAAGGCCAAATTAACTCACTTGACAGTCAGGGTGAAGTTATTGCACTGGCATCTATGTACCTGGGAATTCCGCAATGCACCAGTGATCGTGATCAGCTCAAGCAATTAAACGATGCACTACTGTCTGCAAAGGAACACTGGGCGTCATTCAGTTCTGAGACAGCTAAAGATGTACTGGTGTCGGGTGATGCCAAAGCTGGAATGATTTACAACGGTTTTGGCGCAAAGGCCCGTGGTGAAAACGACAAACTGGAATATGCTTTCCCAAAAGAAGGTTATGTTGTGTGGATGGATAACGTCGTCCTGTTAAAGGATGCGCCAAACCGTGCCAATGCGCTTAAATTCATGGACTTCTTGCTTGAGCCTGAGAACGCAGCAGCAATAACAAACTACGCCCAGTATATTTCGCCAGTCAAAGGTGCGATGGATTTAGCCAGTAGTGATGTCCAGAGCGCTCCTGAACTTAACCCTCCTGCCGATCAGGTGGGACAGTTTGTAGCAACCTGTGAACAAGCGGTACAGGAAAACTATGACCGCATCTGGACCAACCTGAAGAAGTAAACATGTAAGTAAGATCTCTGTTTGCCCTTGGGGCTAACAGAGATTGTTTACCTGTTTTCTGAAGGTGTATATCAAGATGAAATAAGGCGATACATTTCAAACACAATACTCAAGGAGAAACGTATACAGACCTTTTTCAGTGAGTCACATCGGTTGCATTTTCCTCAAGGCGAGTTGGCAGGTGGTGAATTCGTGACACCATACGAACGTCCGTCACGGGTGGAGTATATTTTGAACCGTTTACGGGAACGTCAGTTTGATCCTGTGATCGCTCCCACCGCTGTAGACTTCACGTCCATCAAACGTTTGCATGATCCAGGTTTTCTGGAATTTCTAGAAAACGCCTGGGATGAATGGAAGCAGGAAGGTTTCGCTGGAGAGCTGATAGCGAGCACGTTTCCAGTCAGGCGTATGCAGCAACTGCGGCCTCCAAAAAACATTGATGGCAAGGCAGGTTACTACTCGATTGCGGCAGAAACAGCGATTACTGCTGGTACCTGGGAAGCGGCGCAATCATCCTGTGCATCGGCACAATCGGCGCAGCGTGCCGTGGCAAATGGTGCTGACAATGCTTTCGCTTTATGTCGTCCGCCAGGTCACCATGCAACCATTGATGCCTTTGGAGGTTATTGCTTTATTAACAATGCTGCTGTTGTGGCTGAGATGTTTCTCCTGGATGGAGCAAATAAAGTGGCTGTACTCGATATTGATTTTCACCACGGCAATGGCACACAGGACATTTTTTATCAGCGTGATGATGTGTTTTTTGCATCCCTTCATGGTCACCCTGAAGACAGCTTCCCATATTTCAGTGGTTATGCAGACGAAAAAGGTACGGGTTCAGGCGATGGGTTTAACGCGAATTATCCCATGCGACCCGGCACAGCCTATGATGAATGGTCTACGGCCTTACGAGATGCTATCAAACGTATTCAGGCATTTGGCGCTGAGGCTATGGTGATTTCACTTGGGGTGGATGCGTTCAAGGAAGATCCGATCAGCTTTTTTCGTTTGGAATCCTCACACTTTCTGGAAGCTGGTAAAGAGATCGCGACACTGGATCTGCCAACAGTATTCGTGATGGAGGGGGGTTATGCTATTGAGGCTGTTGGCATCAATACCGTGAATACACTGGAAGGCTACTTAGGAGCCTGATCTAATGGTGCTGCAAAAAACGAAGGTTATGTCATGAATGATATGAGTACAGACGATATTCTGTCTAAAGACGAACATCTGATTCAATCTTTCGCTGATCTTGATGGGTTAAAGCAAAACAGCGCACGCACCGCTATTGTCGGAGCCAAAGGTGCTTATGTAACAGATAGCGAGGGAAATCAACTTATTGATGGTATTGGGGGGTTGTGGTGTGTCAATGTGGGTCACGGTCGTACAGAAATTATCGACGCAGTAGCACAACAGCTACAAACCTTGGATTACTACTCAACATTCTATAATTTTACTCATCCTGCAGCTGCAAGTTTGTCAGAGAAAGTGGCTGAACTTGCGCCAGATAACTTGAACAGAGTTTATTTTTCCAACTCAGGTTCAGTGGCTAACGATACTTCCATCAGGATGCTGCATCACTACAACAACCGACTTGGTAAGCCGAATAAAAAGAAAGTCCTGAGTCGTATCGGTGCCTATCATGGCTCAACCCATCTTTCTATGGCTTTAACGACCCCCGTTTATTCCGAAGGCTGGGATACTGCGGCCGAGGGCCTGGTTCATCACTTGAATTCCCCATGTCATTATCATGCTGAAGAGGAGATGACAGAATCCGAATTTCTGGACTTTCTGATTCAGGATATGCGCGATGCTATTCATAACATTGGCGCTGAAAATATATGTGCGTTTATTGCCGAGCCCATCATGGGCGCCGGCGGTATATTGGTAGCGCCTGATGGTTATCACAAACGCATGCGGGAAATTACCAAAGACAACGACATCAAGTACATTGCTGATGAGGTAGTGACCGCATTTGGCCGCTTGGGTCATATGTTTGCATCGGAAGACATGTTCGGCATGGTGCCCGATATTATTAATACTGCAAAAGGTTTGACTTCGGGGTATCAACCGATGGCTGCGACCATCATTGATGATGAAATATTTGAGGTGATCTCGGCCCCTGGTGCATTGTTCTTACACGGTATGACGTACTCCGGGCATCCTGCTGGTGCCGCCGCGGCGTTAGCCAATATAGAGATACTGGAAAGCGAACGGATTCCACAGAGAGTTCAAACAACTGGAAAGCTGTTTGAAAACGCTCTGCGCGGATTGATTGATCTCGATATTGTCGGTGAGGTACGAGGTAGCCACTTTATGATGGGTATCGAGTTTGTCAAAAACAAAGACACGAAAGAACGGTTTACCAAAGAAGAAAACATCGGTTTAAAAATTGCAAATGCAGCGCAAAAGCGTGGTCTGATAGCAAGGCCTTTGGCCAATATCCTGGTACTGTCTCCCACATTAATTATGGATGAAGCACTTATCAACACCATTGAATCTGTGTTGCGAGAGAGCATCATCGAAGTGACACATGAAATGTTGGGGCGGCGTTAGATAATTCGCTGTTGTATGGGGTACCGGGAGATCTGCAATGACCAGCGATTCTTTGAATAGCAAGGACTTACTGAAAACACTGGTGAGCTTTGATACCACCAGCGCCTTATCCAACCTTGAACTTATCCACTATGTACAAG
>CAZQOI010000030.1:22406-31330 GCA_964594905.1 uncultured Granulosicoccaceae bacterium | reverse complement strand
TACGTATTGTCTCCAATTGTGCTGTTCCTTAAACCCCAGCACTTCCTTAATTTTTCGATTGGAAAATAAGGCTTCGTGTTCTTCCAGCTCACGTGTAATGGGTACACCGGGAAAGAACTGTTCCGCCAATTTTGCGCTTGGTATTGTTGCGCCATTGTGATCGTTACCGGCATTAAAAACCTGAAAACCTAGGTCTGATTTTTCAATACACAGATCAACGATTTGCCCTAAGTCTCTCGCGTCGATGTAACAAAAGGCATTTCTTCTACGCACCTCTGGATGTTTGAAATAATGTGGAAACAGTTCTGCATATTCATGCGGTTCGATAACGTTGCCAATGCGCAAAGCGTATATATCGAATCCAGAGCGTCGCGCGAAGCTACGTGCTGTTTTCTCATTAAGCACTTTTGATAGACCATAACTGTCCATTGGATCAACATCGTAGTCTTCTTCTAAAGGCAGTGAATGTGGATTTATTTGACCATCTGAAAAACAAACGCCGTAGGTTGTCTCGGACGAGGCAATGATGATTTTCTTAATACCCATTTTTACCGCAGCTTCAATAACGTTGTATGTGCCCATGGTATTGACACGGAACGTTTCATTGTCTGGATTGAGTAAGATTCTGGGTACAGCTGCGAAGTGAACAACTGCATCAAAAGCCGGTACTCCGTGGCCGGGTTCAAGTTCATCAAATCCTGCGTAGGAACTCATAATGTTAAACATTTGCCCTGAGTCGGTAATATCTGCACACAGGTCGTGTACTTCTGGATGCTCGAGCGGTACTAAATCTACGTTTAGTACTCGATGTCCCTGATCAAGTAAATACGGTATGACATGCTTACCAGCTTTGCCAGAACCGCCGGTAAATAATATTCGTTTTTTACTCATGATTTGATTTTATGGATGTAAGAGTAATTGGTCGAATTTTAAATCGGTAGTTTCGCACACACTTTTTCGTAAGGGTATTGTTGATCAATTTCGCCTGTGGCGGTGTATATGTTGAGAAGATTGTCGAAGGCCTCTTGCGTTATCTCTGCATGTGGGCTCCAGCAGCCCAGTTTTTGATAACTGTCAATGCACTGTACGAGTGCCGACTCATTAGTACCCTTGAAAAAAGGTTTAATTATTTCTGTGACTTCACCAGCTGATTTTGTGTGTATGAATTCCCTAGCCTTTGTGTAAGCCCTGGTAAAGGCCTTGGCCTCATCAGAAGCTAACCACTCACGCGTAGAAGCAAGGCTCGAAAAAGCATTTGGTCCTATCAAAGGTCCGCATTGCGCCACAACGTAACCTGCACCATCGTTTTCCAGCTGCTGCGGGTAGGGCCCTTGTTGTTGGATATATTTTCCCTGACCTGAGCGAAAAGCTTCGTTCATCGCTTCCGCACCACCAGGTGTCACAACATTTATCTTGTTGTAGTCTATGCCTGCAACCTGACAAGCACGTCGAAACATGACGTTAGGCTGACCGGCTTTGAATACTATAACCTCGCTACCTTCCAAATTCTTCCAGTTGAAGTTTTCATCGGGTTCATGTGCAGATATGAAAAAACCGTCCATTTCGTTTACTTGAGCAAAATGTACGGCTTGTGGCTCATTGCCATTTTTGAGTGAATTGAATCCCTGGCTGGGTGCTGATTGAATGACGTCTGCTTTCCCTTCTAACAGAGCCTTGATAGCAGATTCTCCAGGTGGCGCTACGGACCAATCGTAATCAAGACCTTCTTCGGTAAGGAAGTTACCGGCCATGGTTACTATCAGTGGCGAGTAGAAGGCCGAAAACAGAGTGAACTGAATATTAATAGTAGCCATGTCGAGAATAGTGACTTTATTGGGGCAGTTGTAAGATCCATTATACCTTTTTGAAGAAAATCAGCTAGGTTTTCAACCAAATCAACGTAGCGATCCATCATAAAGATGACTTGTTGTTATGTATTCAATTCTGGTTTTTGACATGAATTCTCGTGTTTTTTTCAACATGCTCTGATCAACTGTTGGTGGTTGTCTCTAACGATAAAATGATGTGAAGATCAACTACTGAACTCCCACCCGATAATTAGTAAGCGATGTACCTTAGGTAAATAAGACGATTCTGTTGATCGGTCATTGCCACTATTTTCATATTGTAAAAAAGCAACGAAGGAGCAAAAATTTTGTCGGCTGTTGACCAGCCCAGCAGTCTGTACGCTTTCACTCCGATTTCGTGATACCGAAACACAGACTTCTGCAAAAGTGTATTGCAATTTAGTCCAGATCTGTCAAATTCCTATCAAAGCTTGATTCTTTGATGGAGCACCCTTGAATCAGATGTCGGTAAAGTTGGTGTATGTATAAATACGCCCTACAAGAAAAAATGACTGGATTCAAGGTCGATCTTCTCGATCGGGTTGGTGTTAAGCTTGTTCGACTTGAGTGCGCGTTGGTAACCGCCAAGGGTTGCGTGTATTGCAGTGATGCGCGCGGTGGGATCATCAGGATTGAACAGATTTGATCTATTGGTTTACGGTTCTGATGGCGGTCAATCTACAAACTTCGTTTCTGATACCTCCATTTGGGTTTGCATTGTTTTTTCTCAAGGGTGTGGCTGATAACCTGGTGACAATGGCGCAGATTTATCGAGGTATCATTCCGTTCGTGGTACTTCAGCTTTTGATATTGGCACTGATCATTTGGCAGCCGTGGCTGGTGCTATGGTTGCCTGAGAAGATGTCGTAGCTAACGCATTAATAACTGGCTAACGCATTAGATATCAATAAAAATGCGGCCCATCACAATGATGAGCCGCAATTTCGCATTGTTACTCGAACGCTAGTATCAACCCTCACGCTCTTTATCAAACCAATCCAGACCAAGACGTATTCCGCCGAGTAGAACAAGTGCTAACAACATCAAGGTGCCAAATGCGCCACCACCACCACTACCATTTGATGTTGTGTGTCGTGTTGTCGGAAAGGCAGGTTGATTACTACTTTGAGTAGTTGATGTCACAGGTGAATTAGCGCGTTGTTGTCTCGCTTGATGTTCACGCTCGACCCGCTGTGTATTTTTTCGCTCAATATTTTCCTGAGCGAATATCTCATCGCGGACCACTACCAATGATGTGTAGTCAGTAACCAAACCATGCTCCAGCGCGACATCAGTGATGCCATGACGCGTATCCGAGGTTTCGCCAACGATATCCTGTTGAGCTTTTAATGCTTTGATGGTTGCAAAAGCCCAGAGTCGTTCCAGTTCTGGATTCAAGGTGTCGACCTTTGGAAAAACCACGTCACTTTCAAAGCGTTTTCTCTCACCTGATATTTCGGTGTTGATCGATAAACGCGCGTTGCCATCGCCTTTATATTTACCAAACATCACCAGTTGCTCTCCACGATAAACGCGGTTGAATTTTTCAGGTGTGATGTCACTGGTTCTGACGCCATTAATAGACACATCAACGTTGTGCATTGCCTCATGAGTCACCTTACTGACCATTTGCATCATCAATCCAACAATATCGTCATCATTGGATACATTCATGGCAAAGCCTTCCATATGTGTGGTCAGCCCTTCCAATAGTGGCTCGTTTGCGCTGTTACCCATGATTGCGGTAAAGATGCGAACGTCAACAGTTTCCATAAGCTTCAGGAATCGGGTGAGTTTGGAAGGGCCAACGTTGGCGACACCATCGGTGACCAGTAATACTGCTGTGGTTCTATCCTGATCGAGTGAACGTACTGCCTTACTCAAACCATCAAACAGATTGGTACTACCACCTGCACGTAATCCATCCAACCTTTGCAAAACAGCTTCAACATTGGTTCTATCTGCTGTGACATAACCATTTGTCATATCCCGAGCCTTGTCGCTGAAAAGAATGATCTTGAAACGATCAGCAGAATTCAATGCTGATAATGATCGACGCACGCCTTCAATCAAGCTCGAGAATTTTTGTTGCATAGAGCCTGATGTATCCAGTACGAAAATCCAGTCTCTACCTTCAGTGATTGGATTAAGATCGACACCAGGTGTCAAGGTCAGCATGAATGTGCCACTTGCGCTGTTCTCATCGCGGAAAGTAACGAGGTCAACCGCGCCAGGTAAGTTCTCAGCGAGGCGCCAATACACGACGATATCCTTGTCCAGGCTGTAAGCTGATGGTGCAGAGCGTTGGGTAGGAGCGATAGGAGCTAGAGATTGTTTTGCTTCGATCTCTTCAATATCGGGATTACTTAAACCCAGGCCACTTTGTGCGCCATTGCCCTGTTTGGATTCGATCAGGACTTCCCACTCACCAGCGTCTATCTGGGTAACACTAGCCTGACCGTTGGTGACGCGAACAGCATCGACAGGGTAGGCAGAACGTAACTTCATTCGAAAACTGAATGCTTCGCTTACGTGCTCATTGCGAGTCCAGAAAGCATCGCGGACTTCATCAACACCACCGTCTTCAAGTGGGTATACATAGCGTCCCATCGAATGATCGACCAATTGCTTTTGTAAATACACCAAGCGGATACGCACATCTTGTCCGGCACGCACTGGTGACACTTCAACATCAAAGGTTCGATAATCGTCTTGCTCGACCAATGCCGTTTCGCGGCCCTGGCTTTTCTCGCGATCATGTAGCTCCCGCGCTTTTTCCTTTTTCAGCACTTCGGCGTGAACAGGCTTGCCGTCAATCCAATAGGTGAATTCACCAACTGCCGCGTCTTTAGGGACCGGAAAGCTATAGAGTGCGTCGCGATCCTGTGGGTGCGGATTTTTGAAGATTTGATCCACCTCGGTGATCGAGTATCCGTTCTCCAACGTTACCTGAACATGTTGCTCAGCCAGTGTCAGGCCTGGCCCGCCACCTTTGGGTACCAGTAATCCGGCGGCATCTGCTTGCTTGGCACCCAGAAAAGCGGTCGCAATCAGTACGCTGGACAATAACCAAAGTCGAGCCGGTATTTTGGTTTTTACATTTGAAAACAACAGTTTAAGTGCTGAAATCATGAATTTCTCCTTTATTAAACAATGTTCAATTAATGGCGTCACGAAGTTCAAGATGAGTTCGCCATGACCGATATATTGAACAATGTTTAATTAAAAATCCGTGTAATTGAACAATGTTTAATAATTTGTAATAATCAACACCATGGGACGACGAAGCGAACACAGCCGCGAAGAACTGACAAACCTGATTGTCGAAGCCACTCTCGAACTCGTTCGGGAAAAGGGGCCTGCTTCAGTTACCGCCCGTCAAATTGCGCAAGCGGTGGGTTACACGCCGGGGATGTTGTATTCGATCTTTGAAAATCTGCAGTCGATTTATTTGCACGTCAATGTTGTGAGTCTTGATGCTTTGTATGTGCAGTGCCGTGATGCGCAAAAAAAGGCTCGTGGACCAGAGCGTTCAATTCGCGCCATGGGTCTGGCTTATCTGAAGTTTGCAGAGCAGAATGCCAATCAGTTTCAACTGATGTTTCAACCCATGTCGCAATCGAGTTCTGAAAAACCTATCGAGCTTGGCACTCGTATTCGTTCCTTGTTCGAGCTGGTGGAAGATGAATTGAAGAAACTAGACCCTGCTGCTAGTAAATCAGCACTTGGATTAGGTGCTCGTACACTGTGGTCGGGTGTGCATGGGGTAGCAGCCTTGAGTTTGACCGATCAGCTTTATTCTGATGAAAAGAACAGCGAACAGTTGATAGTCGATATGTTGGTTAGCCGGTTTGTCGATAGCTGGCAACAGTGACGTCAGCGGTTAGCAACAGCTCGTTTTATCGAGCTGTGATCACGATTGTTGTCGCGATCTTTCTGTTTGATGTGCAGGGTGCCCTTATCAAACACATGGGAGCTCGTTACCCGGTTGAACAGATTGCGGTATTTCGAAACCTGTTCGGGATGTTCCCTCATTTTTTGGTGTTGTTTTTATCGGTCGATTGGCGGGCCCAGGGGTACTCTTTGTCAATGACACGGTGGAAGCTTGGTTTGGGCCGAGGTGTGCTGTTGGCCTGTGCACAGATGAGCTTTTATCATGCCTTGATTCACCTTGAGCTTGCGACAGCTACGACCCTTGCTTTCTCTGGTCCCTTGTTTGTTACGACCTTATCAATTCCGCTTCTGGGTCACCGGGTAGGGTGGTGGCGGACTTTGGCTGTGGTACTTGGATTTTCTGGTGTTGTTATGGTGATGCAGCCAGGTGGTGATGCCTTTACCGTGGTAGCCCTGCTACCTATCGCCGCTGCATTTTTCTACGCTCTTGCAAGTTTGTCTTCTCGCTTTTTTGATAGCAACGTCTCTACCGCCTTGATCAGCATCTACGCGTCGTTCAGCGCAATGTGTATCGCCCTGGTTTTGTTGCTTGTTGGCGGTGAGTGGACGCCCATGATTTCTCCGGTTGATTGGTTATGGTTTATCGCCATGGGCTCGGTCGGCGGTATGGCTGTGTTTTTACTGATTTCAGCTTATCGGATGGCGGATCCCAGTTCGCTGTCGCCGTTTGAGTACTTCGGCATTCCGTTCTCGTTTTTTCTAGGCTGGATATTCTTTGGCGAAGCACCATTTGATTCCTTATTTCCGGGCGTTATATTTATTGTCTTTGGTGGACTACTGGTTGTCTGGCGAGAGCGTGTGAATCGATCAAAGACCGAGTCTGCGAGCTGAAACCCTGCGCCAACTTTGCTCAATTATCTGTAGACTGCGCCAAGGCTTTACGATGCGAGTGAAAACCAGATGAGTCCTAAGGCAGCAATCATTGGCGGCGGTGTCATTGGTGGTGGCTGGGTTGCCCGCTTTCTACTTAACGGTTGGGATGTTCAGGTCTTTGATCCGGACGTGGAAGCCGAACGCAAAGTGGGCGAAGTGTTAGCCAATGCGCGACGCTCGCTGCCATCACTGTACGACGTGGCACTACCAGCGCCGGGTCAATTGAGTTTTCATGACAGTATTGAGGAAGCTGTTAACGGTGCTAGCTGGATTCAGGAAAGTGTGCCTGAGAGATTGGATATCAAGCATCAGACGTTCAAGCAGATTCAGCAGTATGCGGCAAGTAACAGCATTGTCGCGTCATCGACCAGTGGCTTCAAACCTTCACAGTTGCAAGAGGGTGCGTTACGCCCAGAGCAAATAGTTGTCGCTCACCCGTTTAATCCGGTATACCTGTTGCCATTGATTGAGTTAGTACCCTCTTTGGTGACATCAAAGAGCATTATTCAATCGGCGTGTGACACATTAAAGAGTATCGGTTTCAAACCGCTTGTTGTACGTAAAGAAATTGATGCGCATATTGCTGATCGTATGCTTGAAGCGGTGTGGCGTGAGGGCCTTTGGCTTATCAAGGATGGCATCTGTACCACCGAGGAGCTTGATGACGCCATACGTTTTGGTTTTGGTTTGCGATGGGCACAGATGGGTCTTTTTGAAACCTACAGAATTGCCGGCGGTGAGGCTGGCATGAAGCATTTTATGGAGCAATTTGGGCCAGCGCTAGAGTGGCCCTGGACAAAGTTAATGGATGTCCCTGAATTCAATGACGAGCTGGTGGACTTGATTGCCAGTCAATCTGATGCGCAGTCGGGGCATATGTCGATTCGTGATCTCGAGCGCTTACGTGACGATAATCTTGTTGGCATCATGCGATCGTTAAAGCGTTCGGGTAGTGGTGCGGGGGGGAGCATCAACGAACACGAAGCTCGTCTTGAGAAACCTTCGCTGCATACGGATGGCTTGCCGATTACCGGTCAACGTCAGATTCCACAAAGCTGGACTGACTACAACGGCCATATGAATGAGACCCATTACCTTGAAGTCGGGTCTATTGCGACTGATCAATTTATGAATTTGGTGGGTTGTACACCTGAATATGTGGCCGCCGGTCAAAGTTATTTTACTGTTGAGAATCACCTGCGTTACTTATCCGAGCTGCATCAGGGGGATCTTCTTACGGTGACCACACAGCTACTGGGCAGTGAGGGCAAGAAACTACATGTGTTTCATCGATTGTATGGACCTGACAATTCGGTAGTGGCAACGGTTGAGTCCTTACTACTGCACATGAATCTTGAACAACGAAAATCATCCATGCCAGGTGATGCCGTTGTAAAGGGATTAGCCACGTACACTGAACACCATGCATCGATGCCTGTTCCAGACGGCGCTGGTCGCCACGTCGGTCAACGTAGCTGACTCGGTTAAAGTCGTTGACAACCAAGCCATTAAACCCTGTGTGGTCCGTTGGGCTGATGACTGGAACGGTGCTCGATGGCAATATCGATGTAGCGTTATTAAAAACAGATGGCGAATTTATTGATAGCTTTGGTCGATACACCCTGGCTCCTTATTCGGCAAGCACCTTAAGCTTACTTAGGGACGCGGTTGATGCAGCGAATCAATGGCAATTTGAAGGGCCATCGCCCACTGTCTTCGCCAAAGCGACTGAACAATTAACACGCGAACAGTCAGCAGCGGTTACCGCCTTGGTGACAGATGCTGGATTGTCTTTACGTGATGTGGGCGTAGTAGGGTTCCATGGTCAAACTGTTTTGCATAAACCACCGACTGGTCATGTTATTGGGCAGACCTTGCAACTGGGTGATGGTGCCCTGATGTCGCGTTTATTAGAACGACCAGTTGTTCATGATTTTCGTTCTGCTGATATGCAAGCGGGCGGGCAGGGTGCACCACTATCCGCGATCTACCATCAGGCATTATTGTCTCGGGCGTCAACGCCTGCTGAGAGTGCCGTGCTTAATCTTGGTGGTGTTGCTAATCTCACTTGGTGGGATGGTGATGCCACTTTGCTCGCCTTTGATACTGGGCCGGCCAATGCGCCGATAAACGATTTTGTTCGGAGCACTGTTGGTCAAGCTTTTGATAAAGATGGTGCTTTGGCGGCTGCTGGGGTTGTCGATGAGAAGCGCTTGGCTGAACTACTCGAGCATCCGTATTTTACTGCGC
>CAZQOI010000030.1:0-22306 GCA_964594905.1 uncultured Granulosicoccaceae bacterium | reverse complement strand
GTCAGTGCTGAAGCTGAAGGCTGGCGAGGTGATGCAGTTGAGGCGGAATGCTTTGCTTACCTTGCAGTACGATCAATGCGAGGACTGCCATTGAGTTTTCCAAGTACAACCGGTGCTTCGTCACCTGTTTGTGGTGGCGTGATTAATATGCCAGACCAACAGTTCAATGATGATCATGTATAAGTCATCGGGTACAGGTGATACGGAGGGTAAGTACAGCAAGTGACTGAAATACGCCCGTATACCGTGGATGTATCAGATGACACTCTCGCCGACATTCGCCAGCGGGTAGTCAATTTCCCATGGCATGAAATGCCGGTGGATGGCGGCTGGGAATACGGTAGTAACCTTGATTACATGCAGCAGCTTAGCGAATACTGGATAAACGAATTTGATTGGCGACGTCAGGAGGCGATGATCAATCGCTTTCCACACTTCAAGGCAAAAGTGGGGGGTATCGATCTACATTTTATTCATGAAATAGGGAGTGGGTCTTCGCCAAAGCCATTGATTATCAGTCACGGTTGGCCTGGTACTGTTGTTGAGTTTAAAGACATTATCGAGCCACTTGCTCATCCAGAACGGTTTGGTGGCAATGTTGAGGATGCCTTTACTGTGGTTGCACCTTCCTTACCCGGGTTTGGATTTTCAGGTAAACCGCCACGGCCTTATGGTCCACGCAAGATGGCGGAGCTCTTCAATACATTGATGACCGATGTGCTGGGGTATGAAAGTTATATTGCGCAGGGTGGCGATTGGGGCGGTGCCATTGCCTCATGGTTGGGTTTTGACCATGCGGAATCTTGTCATGCGATACATATAAACATACTGACGATGCGTCATCCTGATGGCCCACAAGGTAGCGAGGAAATAGCCTGGGCTGAACAATTTGATCAAGATCAGATCATGCAAGATGGTTATCGTACTCAACAGGCTACCAAGCCACAGACGTTGAGTTACGCGATGATGGATAGCCCGGTTGGTGTCGCCGCCTGGATCGTTGAAAAGTTCAATGCCTGGTCAGATACTGTCGGTGATGATATTGAATCTGCACATAGCAAGGATGAGCTTTTGACTAATATCATGATCTATATCGTCACCAGAACATTCAATACTGCTTCCTGGATTTACTATGGTCGGCGTGAAGAGGGTGGGCGTATTTTTTCTTCTGAAGGAAAGCGGGTTGAAGTGCCAACTGGCTGTGCGTTGTTTCCAAAAGAGATGCTGGCCTGGCCGCCACGAAGTTATGTTGATCGTCTTTACAATGTCATGCACTGGACAGAGATGCCACGCGGTGGGCATTTTGGTGCAATGGAAGAACCGACCTTGTTTATGGAGGACCTACGAGCGTTTGCTCGAAATCTGACATGAAGTTGATGCCGAGAGGTGGTTAATTTCCCATCTATCGGTTTATCTCTATGTCAACTACCTGAAGCCGCCTTTTGAGTTATAACTGCATCATTAGCAGCTTCTAAACCAGGCAATTGATCTTTCAGTTTGTCTACCATCTTCGCAAGATGCTCCATATGCTGCTTGCGGCTATCGTCACTATTGTCATGTGCGGAAACAGCTTTGGTTGCATAAATCACTGCTTCATCGAAGATCTTCATTCGGTTTAACAGATTACTTGCATGACGATAAGTGGTATTTCGTACATCTCCAAGTTCTATGGCCTTCATTATGGCGAAATGCGCCTCCTGAAGATGAGACATTTCCATGCAAATGCTTGCCTTGATCATATACGCTGAAATTCTTTCTGGTGATGCGCCGATCAATTCATTCATTTTCGCCTTAGCGCCCCAATTGTCCCCGCTGAATTTCATCATATACGCGAGATGCTCCATATGATTAGCACGACTTGTTGCGCTATTATCATTTGCAGCGACTGCTTTTTTAGCAAACGGAATTGCCTTTTCATAAAGCTTCATCTTGTTAAAGGCATTGCTGGCGTAGCGGAAAGTAGTATTTCGCTCATCACCAAGCTCTATTGCTTTTAAAGCGGCTGATTTTGCCTCTTCAAACAGGCCTAATTTCATGCACAAATTGGCCTTGCTCAGGTGAGCAGATGTCCGGTTTGGTGACTCAATAATTAACTCGTCCACAATAGCTTTTGCGCCGTCATTATCGCCGTTGAGTTGCTTTAAGTCTGCAAGATGTTCCATATGGCTTGCTCGACTTACGTCACTATTGTCATTTGCAGCGGCCGCTTTTACCGCAAATGGAATTGCCTCTCCATAGCGCTTCATCCTGTTTAAAGCGTTGCTGACATGACGAAAAGTAGTGTGGCGTTCATCGCCCAGCTCAATCGCTTTTAGAGCCGCAGATTGTGCTTCCTCAAATTGGTCCATTCTCATGCACAAATTTGCCTTGCTCAGGTAGGCTGATGTTCTAGTTGGTGATTCACTAATCAACTTATCTACTATGGCGCTAGCGCCAACTATGTCGCCATTCAATTGCTTTAGATTAGCAAGATGTTCTGTGTGGCTCATGCGGCTATCATCAGTATTGTCATTTGCAGCGATAGCTTTTACCGCAAATGGTATTGCCTCTTCGTAGCGCGTCATTCTGTTCAGTGCATTGCTAACATGGCGGAAGGTAGAATGTCGCTCATCGCCTAGCTCTATCGCTTTTAATGCCGCAGATTTTGCTTCTGCAAATTGGTCCATTCGCATGCACAAATTTGCCTTACTCAGGTAGGCTGATGTCCTGGTTGGTGACTCGTTGATCAGCTCATCCACTATGGCTTTCGCACCATTGTTGTCGCCGTTTAATTGCTTTAAATTGGCAAGATGTTCTGTGTGGTTTAGACGACTATCTTCGCTATTGTCATTAGCAGCGATTGCTTTTACCGCAAACGGAATAGCCTCTTCATAACGCTTCATATTATGCAACGCGTTACTTGCATAGCGGAACGTTGAATGTCGTTCATCGCCAAGTTCAATTGCCTTTAAAGCAGCAGCTTTCGCCTCGTCAAATTTTTCCATTTTCATACACAAATTTGCTTTGCATAGATAGGCAGATGTTCTATTGGGTGACTCGCTAATCAACTTTTCCACTATAGCTTTAGCGCCATCATTGTCGCCGTTCAGTTGCGTTAAATCAGCAAGATGTTCTGTGTGGCGCATGTGGCTATCATTGTTATTGTTTCGCGCGGCAATGGCTTTCTTTGCGTATTTAATCGCCTCTTCAAAATCATCCAGTTTCTTGAATACATCGCTAGCTCGGCGATAGCTGGAATGTGTTTCATCTCCAAGCTCTAGCGCTTTCAGGATGGTTGTTTTAGCAGATGTAAACTTGTTGTTATCGAGAAGATGATTGGATAACTGGCTTAGGTAGGTTTTGTTGTTCTTTAGATCAATAGTCTGATTGAAGGTATATTGACCTTTTGGAAATGCTAAAAGCAGTTCTTTCAATTTCCCTGCATCGTGAAAGTAGTGAACGACAGGATGTGATCCGAATTTTACAGGGTTGTTTACAATCTTTGAGGATTTGAAGTTGTTCAAAAAAAGTTCAACATGTTCTGCGTCGGTATCAAAAGGATCGTAATAGATGACAATATCGCCGTCGTAATCGAGCGCATCATCCATGGTATAGACATATTTGATTTTTTGGTCAGACTCGTACCAACGCTGATCAAACGATTCGCTTATCGTATATTGCGGACTTAACGCAAGTACACTCTTCAGTTTAAGGATCTTGGCATACAAGATAGCTCCATGGCCGCCCATTGAGGAGCCGTATCCGAACGCAGCCTCGTAGTCTTTTTCCAGAATACTTCCAAGCAGTTCAATCCCACTTGGGAAAATGGATTGATGCCAATCGTCACTGTCTGTTTGAACGCAAAATACATCGTAACCCTCTCTTAATAGAGGATCTGTGCCGCCGACCTTTGATCGCAAAGATCTACTGCCAAAAACAGAGAAGGTTACAAAGCACTGTTTCGAAGTTTGACCTTCGGTTGCCCGGAATCGAGTTATGGAGCTGGTTTCACTAGAGAAGATAATTTCGGCGTTCATAGCGAGTGTGGCTCAAAATACTCCGTATACATGCCTGGTTAACCTGATCGTTTTTGACATCGATATACGCTTGGAACTTTCCGGAAGAGGAGTGAAAATTCGTATTCTTGCCGGAAGGCTTTAACGTTATAGATGCCGAAAAAAAGTTGAGAATATGCTGAAACAGCAATATCTGGACCATCATCCAGACTCAGTCAGCCCTGGTTAACATGGCAGGATTAGCTAAAGTCAGCCGATATGCCGTCACGCCAGTTGAATAGGATATTTACTGCGAATTTTCTGATCAGCGTCCTCGCTCAAGTACTCAGGTCGGTGATTTTTAAGAATATCGCGCACTTTTATATTGGCTTTTTGCCACATATCAGTGGCGCCTTGTTCTGCCCAGACCGCTGGCTGGTCACGGTCCGTCAGGGTACTTGGCCAGAAATAGTCTCGTTGCATCGCATCCATGGTGTGTTGGCTGCCAAGAAAATGCCCCGCGCCGTATACCGTTTCCTCGATAGCAGCGAAACCCAGCGTTTCTTCGTTAACTTCGATACCACGCATGATTCGGTAAGCTTGCGACAACATTTCATCGTCTATCAGCATGGCTTCGAAAGAAGCACCGAGAAGGCTTGCCATCATGCCGGATGACTCATAGATCATATTGCAACCAGCGAGACCGACGCCAAGTGATGACATGGCTTTTTCAAGGCCCATTTGTGCGTCAACGGATTTTGCATCGCTCATACTCGATGCTGCGCCCGAGGGTAAACCCAGCCAATTTGATAACTGCGCTGAACCTGCGTTGAGTAAGGTGATTTCACCACCACTACCACTGAAGGAACCGGTTCTCAGGTCGATCACGAACGGCCAATTGGAAAATATCATTGGGTAGCCAGGGGCAAAGATGTTGACCATCACGAGTGCCGCAAGTGTTTCGGCGAGCGTTGATACCAACATGCCTGCAAGCGTCGCAGGTGAGGTCGCACCTGATTGAGCAGCGATAATGTTGTTCAGTGGCATGCCTTGCTCAATGCAGACGAGAGCTACGTCGAATGCATCTTCCCCATAGCGAAGCGGTGAGATGACTGGACTGATATGCGCTTTGCAGAAAGGTCGCTCTCGGAATTTGCCTTTACCCCCTAAGGAGGTATCGAACATGTCTATGATTGGGTCGACAGACGAGGCCAGGGTAAAGCTTGTGCCCACAGGCTTCGATGTTCCTTTTAGCAGTGCATAGGCGGTATTGATATCGAGGTGGGTAATATCCTCTATATCGGTCGCCACACAACATCGCGTAAACCAGCTGACGTTAGTCAGTGAGTCAGCGAGGCGAGCAAAGTCGTAAAGATCCTGGATTGTCGCAGCGCGATAACGATGAGTATCGAGGTCAAGCGTTTGGACTGCTGCACCCCCGGTACCGAAAAAAACCTTGTCACCACCGACTTCAAAATCGTGTTTTGCATCACGGCCATGAAAGACAAAGCGACGGCATGCACTTGCGATGATGTCTTCCACCATACTGACCGGGAAGCAAAGTCGACCCGCATCATTCTGGGAAGCGCCCTTGCCAAGCGCTTGTTCGATCAGTGCAGGTGGCGCATCGCCCATACCAATTTCTGACAGCACACGAAGAGCGGTGGAATAGATTTCCTGGATATCATTGTCAGATAGCGGTTTGTACTGCCCACCAGATGGACCTGGTGGGCAAGGGTTTATCTCAGGTGCTTTTGCGCGCTTGGCGTGCATGGCCTCACGTGCGGTCAATTTGCCGCGACGGCGTCTTTTTTCGGACAAATCAATTGTTCTCGTCGTAAAGGTAATTCATTGATTCAGTGAGCAGCTTAACGTCTGTCAGTGCTAACCGGCGGTTCGAAGGCAAGCCCTTCCTGACCTTCTATGATGGGTTTGATATGTATTTCAACACGTCGGTTAATTGCACGGTTGCTGTCAGTGGTATTGGGCACACGCGGCTCGGCCTCGCCGCGTCCCTCGGTGCGCAGGCGGCGCGGTCCTACACCATCATCACGCAAGTAGATCGCAACATTGTTAGCACGCCTTTTTGACAAATCTTGGTTGTAGCTATCCGAGCCGGTACTGTCGGTGTAACCAACGACATGTAGTACGGTCTTGTCGAAGCGGCTGGTTTCTTGCGCAATTTTACCGAGAGTCGAATGGAAGCTACTCTTCAATTCGGCTGAGTCGAAGTCGAAAGAGGCATTGTCGCTCAAGCGAACAAGCAGTACGTCGTCCTCGAGTTTTTCTACGTTCACTTGTTGTTGCTGAAGCTCGTTCTCAAGTGCGAGTTCCAGAGCACGTCTCTGCTTGTCTTGATAGTTGCCCACGGTTGCACCAGCCAGGGCACCAATTGCAGCACCGATCAGTTCGTTGTCATCGCCTATCTGAGAGCCAATTACGGCACCGAGTACCGCGCCAATCCCTGCGCCCGATTTCGCCCGACGATTTGGGTCATCCGTCGCGCAAGCGGCCAGGCCAATCACCATGGATAGAGAGAGCACGCAAGTGCGTAAACGCGTTGATTTTGCCTGACGTGTGTAGTTAGCTGTTGTTGGGTACATGGTAGAACTCCTATGTCGAGCATCAAACTCTAGCGAATCGAAACTGAACGCCAGCGGTATGGTCGCTGAACCGCGGCGGTCCAGGGGCTTTTTGGCTTGTTAACTTTTAACCGCGTCTCGCCTTAAGGTATATAGCCCTGCAGCAACAATAATAGCTGTTCCTATCAGTGTCCACTGATCAGGCAGCTGATTAAAGATAAGGTAACCGTACAGGGTTCCCCAGATGATAATCGTGTAATGCAGCGGAGCTACTACGCCGGCCTCAGCTACCTCCAGTGCATTGATGATCAATATCTCGCCAACAGCACCACTCACGGCCAGTATTGCCAAGTAAACCCATGTGATGCCAAATTCTGGTGTTTGCCAGATAAAAGGCAGTGGGATAGTAATCAACAGGCTTGCCGTGATCGCGGTGTAAGCGATCGTGGTAATTGTTTTGTCAGTATCTGCAAGCAAACGGCCGAGTATTTGGCGTGCTGAAAAAAAAGCGGCTGCCAACACAACCAATAGCACTGCCGGATGGATTACACCCATCCCGGGGCGAACAATCAATAACGCGCCCATGAAACCAACAATGACCGCAGACCATCGTCGAATGCCAACGCTTTCGCGAAGTATTAACGCACCCATGATAGTGACGAAAAAAGGTGCTACAAAACTCGCCGCGACAGCATCAGCCAGAGCCACATGGCGTATGGCAAAAACAAAAAGAACGCTGGAGAAAACCACTAAGATTCCACGACTCATCTGAAGTGCTGGTCGACGTGTGTGCAGAACTGAAACGCCCCGTATACAGATGAGCACGCACACGCCGAGAAACAGGCCGAGCTGTCTAAACCAGATGATCTGTATTGGATGGAAATCGCTGGTCAGAATTTTTGCCACTGCATCTCCAGCGGCAAACGAGAACATTGCACACAACATCAAAACGATGCCTAGTGGACTATTGGAGCGTCGAACGCCCGACACAAGGATGTTTGAATCTGTCACTCGACGACTTGCAAATAACGGGGAAATGTAGAGCTAGACAGGGCTTTCACTTTATTCGGTTTTTCTCGTTCGGTTTCGCTGGAGATGGTGCATCTTAGTGGTAATTGCCGAATAGTGTGTGCTCTTTCACTAATTTTGATCAGTATCTTTCGGAGTGGAGGGTCTGGGGTCGCTAGTACTGATGTAGGGCTGTCTCAATATAAAGGTATCCGCACAGAGCTTAAGCAAGCGATTAATTGAGTGTAAATGGACGATACGAAAACAATTTCCCAGCGTCGTAATTTCAATGCGAAACAGCGTTTTCGTCGAACGCTGGAATCGAATACAAATCTGATTCTGATCCTGTGCCCATTTGCAGTCGCAACGCTGACCGGTGGGGCGCTGTGGGGTTTGCTCGGTAGCGTATTCGGATTGAATGCAAATCAGACCATCAGCACAGCGTCCGTCGCATTTGTGACCGTACTCCTTTGCGGCGTGATGATCTCGCTTTTTTTGAGGAGTATGTTCAAACGCTACAACCTGCTGCGCTCTGCACTGAATGTTGTTGACGCGCCGTTGATACTGTTTGACGGCGATAACAAGGTTTTTCAGTTCAATCGATCAGCCTTCCAATACCATCAGAAGCGTGGAACAAACCTTCGAATCGGTATGTCAGAGTTAGCGCTAGTCAAATTAGCGGCATCGCGCCGAATTGACGGACTTGTCGAGCAGCAGGAGTGGGTTGATCGAGTCACGGCTTTGCGCAAAGAACACCTTGAAAGTGGTGAGCCGATGACTGTGGAAACTCGTGAGTTACAAGCAGGTTATCAAGACGCCAGAGTAGTGCACCAACAAGTACTGCTTGCAAGAGTTTTGGATGGCTTTACGGTAGAAATGCGCACCGATGTGACTGCCTTGAAGCAAAAAGAGATCATCTTGGCTGAAAGAGAAGCTGATCTGAAAACATCTCGTAACGAGGCGCAGGCGTCTAATCGTGCAAAGTCCGAGTTTTTAGCCAATATGAGTCATGAGATTCGCACACCGATGAACGGCGTTGTCGGTATGACTGAATTATTACTTGAAAGCGAATTATCAAGCCAGCAACGCATGTATGCGTCGACAATATCCAGTTCTTCGCTCGCCTTGTTATCGTTGATCAATGATATTCTCGATTTCTCAAAGTTGAGGCAGGAAAATTTCAGATTGAACCTATAGCTTTCGATTTGAAAGAAGTTTTTGAAGATATCAGTTTGATGCTGGCAACTAAGGCACAGAGCAAAGGAGTTGAGTTAACAACCAACTATGCTTCAGAATTGCCTTCGCGGTTTATAGGTGATGCCGATCGGATTCGCCAAGTCATCAATAATCTTGCTGGAAATGCCGTAAAATTTACTGACGAAGGCCATGTATCGATTGATGTGAGTGGGGCGGTGAATGATGATCTTGCTTCATTGGTGGTCACGATCGAAGATACTGGAATAGGCATTCCAGAAAACCAGCAGGACAGCATTTTCAGTGTGTTCGAACAAGTTGATGGTGCCTCTAATCGTCGATTTGAAGGAACTGGGCTCGGCCTTGCGATTGCTCGTCGCCTGGTTAATCTTATGGGCGGTGACATTACGCTTAAATCAACCTTTGGTGAGGGATCTCAATTCAAATTTGAACTGAGCCTGCCCGTTGACTTGAATAATAACGTTACTGCGGTTCCGGCAAAGTCGATTGATTCAGTGTCCGTGGTGGCGGCAAACGATGCGAACATGAATACGGCGGTAGTTGATTTGGCAAAGGCTTCTGATGTGAAAAGAGTTGAAGTCAATGAACACGCTGGTATCAACATACTGGTCGTTGAAGATAACCCGGTAAATCAGTTAGTCATCAGTAGTATGCTCGAGTCACGAGAGTATGCATTTGACATAGCCGATAATGGAGCCTTGGGTGTTGAAGCATATATTGCACAGCCACCCGATTTGATATTAATGGATATATGCATGCCGGAAATGAACGGCATGGAAGCCACTCAATGTATCCGTGATCATGAATCGACACACGCCCTTCGGCATTGTCCGATAATTGCCTTGACAGCCAACGCGATGAAGGGTGATCGTGAGCGTTTCATAGCATCGGGAATGGACGATTTTCTTAGTAAACCTGTCCTGATGGAAGCCTTGTTCAGCAAGATTGATCTATTGACCGACTCTGAATTGCCAGTAGCCAAGCGACGCAGCAATTCTGGTTGAGGCTTCAGTAGGCAAGTCATAGGGCAAGTCATAGCCGAGTAGTGCTATCTTATCTACCAACTCATGGCTCGTTAGGTAGACGCGAAATTGAAAAAACCCAATATCCTTTTTATACAGGTAGATCAGCTTGCCGCTGCGTCGTTGAAAGTCTACGGTGACACGGTCTGTCATTCGCCTACATTGGATAAACTTGGTTCCGAGGGTGTGGTTTTCGAAAACGCGTACTGCAATTTTCCACTCTGTGCGCCATCAAGGTTTTCCATGGCTTCCGGTCAATTGTGTTCGGCGATAGGAGCGTATGACAACGCCGCTGAGTTTTTTGCCGAAATTCCTACCTATGCGCACTACCTTCGACAACTTGGTTATCAAACCACACTCTCAGGCAAGATGCATTTTATCGGGCCTGATCAGTATCACGGATTTGAATCACGATTAACCTCTGACTTATACCCGGCAGATTTCAGCTGGGTGCCGAGTTGGGGCAACGAAGGGAAGCGGGATACAAATGATGCGCGCTCAGTGACGATCTCGGGAGTGTGCCAGCGAAGTGTGCAGATGGATTTTGACGAGGAGGTGACTCACCAAGCCATACGAGCTATTTATGATATGGCGCGTAGCGATGATGACAGGCCCTTCTTTATGCAAGTGTCTTATACACATCCACATGAGCCTTATTTGTGTAACCAGGAGTGTTGGGATTTATACGCTGATGTGGATATCCCAGGGCCAACCGTAGGTGCCTTGCCCGAGGATCAACACGATGCTCATTCAATTCGACTGTTGCAAGACTTCGGAATGCTTAATGCCGATTTTTCGCAAGAGGATATCTCTCGAGCCAGGCGAGCTTATTACGGGTCCATCAGTTATATCGATACGATGATCAACGAGATATTATCTGCGCTCAAAGCCACCGGCGCTGATAAGAACACTGCAATCGTTTTCACGTCTGATCATGGCGATATGCAAGGTGAGCGCGGTATGTGGTTCAAAAAACACTTCTATGAAAAATCGCTGCGTATTCCATTGCTGATTCACGCACCATGGATAAAGCCTCAGCGTCGATCAGAATTGGTTTCTCTGGTTGATTTGTTACCAACGTTCAATGGCTTGGCGATTGGCGAGCCATGGCATGATCCAACAGCGACGCTTGAAGGCGCAGATTTGACCGAGCTGCTCAGCGACGACAGTCAATTCAAAGACAGAGCTGTATACGCTGAATATCTGGCAGAAGCGACGACTGCGCCTTTGTTCATGATAAGGCGTGGCAATTTGAAATTTGTATCGTCATCAGTTGATCCAAATCTGTTGTTTGATCTTGAGCTGGACCCGACTGAGCAACACAATTTGGCGGCTGATCCTCAATATGCTGAAACAGTTGCACGTTTGGAGGAAGAGGTTGCGAAGAAATGGGATGAGCCTGTACTAACTGCCTCAATCATTCGCAGCCAACAGCGCCGCGCCATAATACGTGAGGCAGTTAAATCAGGGGGCGAAGTTCGATGGAACCACAACGAACGTCCTGGCGAAGACGTGCCATGGTACCGGGGCGTGGGTGGCTACAATGAGTGGGCTTTTGATTACTTATAAGTATCAGATTAGGGTGTGTTGTGCCTTAAGTTACTTTGGGTAAGATTTTAAGCCAAGCAGGATTTCAGATCGCTCTGTAAGTGTCTTTTTTGTGTCACTTTCGTCGGTGTATTTAGCAAGTATGCTGGTGACCTTCTCAAATACAGCGGGTCTTGCAGCGCTGGTGTCAATCTCGATACATTTGTTTTTATTTTTAAAGAACTCAACAGTGGGTAGGGTCTCTGCCTTATAGGTATCGAATCTCAGTTTCATGCTGTTGACGTTGTCGTCACTTCTTCCGGAATATTTCGCACGTCCAAGGATGCGTTTTTCCAGAACCTCGTACGGGCACTCAAAATACAACATGCTGGGTAAAGGTGCTTCATGTCCGAATATGTCAAGCCAACCATCCATATTATTTAATGACCGTGGGAAACCATCGAGAAGGAAGTTAACTTTGCCAGTTGTTCGAGTTACTTTTTCCATGGCATCTTTGATCAGGCTCACCATGATTTCGTTCGGCACCAGATCTCCGTTGGTTATGTACTGTTCAATTGTCGTGGCGGTTGATCCGCCTGATTCAAGTTCGGCACGAAGCAGATCACCTGCGGATAAGTGAACCCAGCCAAGTTGCTCTTGTGCGAGTTCGCACATAGTGCCTTTGCCACTACCTGGACCTCCGATAACAAACAGAACAGTAGGAGCAGGGCAGGCTTCTCGTGGATCGCAGTGGTAAATAGAGACGGTAGGCGCAGGTGCGACGCCTTTCTTGTACACATGCCAATCTGTGTCTGTCGGAGGTAGTTCGTCTTCACAGGTGTTGTCGTAGGCGAGGTGGCCATCGAGACGACAAATACGCCATGATTTGTAGCTATTGGAATATGAGAGAGCCGGGCTTCTGGCAGATTTACCATCAGCACGATCCCAGGCCATTCTGCCGTTCCAGTAGCCGAGACTTGATAAGGTTCCTGACTCTGATTCTTTCGGCGGTTCGGTGGACGGTATATACAAGCCGTCCACTTCGGGTAGCCCTGCACCAGATACCTCAATGTACAGTTTGTTGGGAATTTGGCTGTTGTTTGTCACAATAGTCACGACTCAGTGGTGTAGATGAAGGATACAGCTTCAGTGGTGAGTCTAGTGAATATGCTTTAACAATTGAATGTGATTCTATAATTCTCAATGTATTTCCTGTCAGGGAGTTTTTGTTATGAAATTGGGTGTTATCTGCGATGGCATTAGCCGAGACCTGTCTCATGCTGTCAATGTAATGGATGAATTTGATCTTCAATACGCGGAACTGCAATTTGTTGGTGATACAGAAGTGGGTGACCATACCGCACAGGAAATACGCGATATAAAAGCACTGCTGGAAAGTCGTGGTAAACCAGTGTCTTGTCTATCGCGACATATCTTTGCCGGTATGACCAGCGTGAACAAGCCGGGTGACAAATTGCATACACAGCATATGGACTCGCTGAAACGTGTAATCGCGATGGCACATGAGCTCAGGTCCCCTCTGGTCCGCATCATGAGCAGCAAGAAAGAGCAAATACTGTGGGGAAGTCATGGTGCGGAGAAATGGAACGTAGCCAAAGGGGCTTGGGATTCTCTACCACCACTTATCGCACCTGCTTGTGAATTGGCCCGTTCTGAAGGCATCACATTGGTGGTGGAAACCGGTAATGGAACGATGGTCAATTCAAACTACACGGCACGCAAGCTTATTGATGATCTGAATGCAAAAGATGTTTTGAAAGTGCTGTGGGATCCAGGTAATAATTGCTGGTGTCATGAACGCGCATACCCTGATGGATATGAAGAAGTAAAAGATGGGTATTTAGGTCATATTCATATCAAGGATGTTCAAGTCGATACACCGCGTGCTACTTTGGAAGTTCGTGAAATGGGTAAGGGACAGTTGGCGGATCAATTCACACCCATGGCAGCGGCATTGAGAATGGATAACTACTCGGGTGTTGTGTCATTCGAAAGTGTTTATCACACGGGTGATGGCGATTTTGAAAATGGCTTCAGGCGATGTATTGAATTGTTCAAATCGCATTTTGAGTAGTTTCCAATAGATTGTTATGAATACTCAGACTCACATACTGCTAGCTTGCGCAGTGTTGTTACCCGCTGTGCCAAACGTCAGCAAAGTTGTTGCAAAGCGTGGGCAAGTGTTTGCGTTCTCCTTAGCGGCAATAGTAGGGGCTGTTCTCCCGGATGCCAGTATTTTCGTTATGTGGGGTATTGCGAAAGCACAGGGTGTGGCGGAGTCCGTCATTTGGCGAGAGTGGTATTTCTCGGATTTTTGGCAACTTATAGGCGCGCTGTCAAACTCGATCCCAATGTATATTGCGCTGGCGGTTGTGGCATACCTGTTCGGAGGTCGCTTTCGTACAAGCAATCACTCCAACGCACTATGGGCTTCTTTGTTACTCATCTTGTCAGTGGCTGCCTTACTACATGTCGTAACAGATTTACCTTTGCATCATGATGATGGGCATCCACATTTCTGGCCATTCAGCGGCTGGATATTCAGTTCGCCAGTATCCTATTGGGACCCAAATCATTATGGGAAAATCTGGTCGCTTATAGAAATAGGCTTGGCGTTGCTATTGGTAACGATGCTGTGGCGTCGATTCAAAAACCGAATTGTTCGCGCGTTATTAATACTCGTTAGTTTGTCTTACGTCGTTGTAGCTGGTTATTGGATGAGTGCGTTCTGAGCGTACTGTGAGTTTTGCTGACACGATGACTATATCGATCTAGGGCACTTTATAATTCAGTGATCGGTGAATCAGATTCGGCAGCTGAGTAAGCAACAAGGTCATTGACACTCAGTGGTGTGTCACTTTTCTCGAATGTTTCAATATATTCAATCATGACATTCGAATGTTCGCGCATCATTGATTCTGCTCGGACGACATCGCCACTATTTATGGCTTCGTAAATGACTTTGTGCTGCACGTTGCCAATACGTAGTCGAAAGAGGCCACGTTCCATTCGCTCTGGGCTGTCCGATACGCTTTTATCAAATACCATGGAGCCAACCGCAAGCATTGGCAAGTGGCTAATCTGTTTACAGGTAAACCCGACATAGTCGTTACCACAGGCCTCTTGAATGGTGGAGTGGAATATCTTGTTAGCAGCCTGCAATTTGTAAATCATAGGCTGATCGATTACGCCGAGCTCGAGTAGCTCATCCATAGTGTCGATTGCTTTGGCCATGTGCGGTAGATGCTTCTGGCGCTCTGGCGACTGTGCCATCAGACGCGCAGCCAGGCTTTCCAAGTGTCCGCGCACTTGTACAGCTTGCAGGATGTCTGCAACTGTCGGACTGTGCGCTGTGTACCCGCGTCCCTCGCCACGTTGGATCACCCCTTCGCTTTCCAGGATTCGTAACGCGAGACGCACCGGGGTTCGTGACACTTGGTAGGTCTCGCTGAGCTGCGTTTCGGACAGGCGCTCACCTCTCGCGTAATTTCCGCGAATTATGTCGCTGCGGATTCGCGCGGCTAGGTCGGTGTCGATGGATTCCATAGGTCTATTGGGCTTATTTGGGATCCCAAAGTCAAGCAGATTGTCAATTTACCCGTAGCGGTATCTGAAAATGCCTGATTTGGGATCCTGCTTTAGTGTTTACTGGCTCATGTTACTGAGGATCTGGCCGTCGTTGCTTTATCAATACCTTTTGGTTCAAGAACGGGAGCGCATATCGAAATAGAGGTGCTTGAATCGAGAATGTCAGCGGCCTTTGCGAAATGGTCAATGGTGTTTGTAAAGATCTTAGGGGTAGCTCTTCTGGCGATCATGTCATGGCGTCCTTGGGAAGCTAGAACAAAAGCTGTCAAGTTTGGTGAAACTACTCAACAACTATTGATCTCGTATGAGCCATTTTATTATCTGCTTTCAATTGCCATTGGGATTTATACCTTTGTACTTACTTCTAGATATCTGGCAATTAATCAGTAGAAATCATATCCGAACAATCAAGATCGGTGAAGAACTGTGATGAGTATGACGCTCATAGGTGAAATTGGCCTAACCGTTTTGTTTATCTTAATCATTATGGGAAAATTTGGTCACTTATAGAGATAGGCTTGGCGTTCCCGGGAGGGAAGCTCGAAGAGCCAGGAATTAAGAAAATGCTTGAGCTGTCGATAATCGATCAGCTTTGTCAAAGAGCAATTAACGTAATGCTGTTGCTTACCAGAACCCAACAAACTCTGTGTGAATCACCATAAAAAAAGCCGGTGGAATACATACCACCGGCCAGGTTTCTATAAAGCAGATATTACTACCTGCGATTCAGGTTTGATTTAAGCAAACCACCAACGTTCGGCGACCTTGTTACCGTCGTTTATCCAGTTGGCTGCTACATCATCACCATGCGTAAGTTTCTTTGAGTGAGCGTGGATATAGTTTGCCCACATCGCAACAATAGCGCCGCCATCATCGTGCAGCAGTTGTTGCGCTTCAAAGTATTGACTTTCGCGCTTGGTATTATCAGTTTCAGAACGTGCAGCCACCACCACATCGTTGAACTGTTTAGAAGCATCAGTACTGGTCCAAGCAGTATCGTTCCACTCGGTGTCTGAAGTGTAGGCAGCAGAGTACATCCAGTCCTGGGTTGGTCGACCACCCCAATAACAGGCGCACCAACCTTTCTTGTTCCAGACATTTGACCAATAGCCATCTTTCGGCTCTCGTACCACTTCAATTGGAATACCAGCTTCATTGGCAGATGCTGCGATAAGTTGTGCAGCATCAACTGCACCTGCAAAGGCAGCGTCAGATGCTGACAATTGAATGGTGCCGCTATGACCAGACTTCTTGTAGTGCTCTGCAGCTTTTTCAGGATCGAACTCGCGTTGTTCAATACCAGTATTAAGAAACGGCATAGCGCTGGATACTGGTACGTCGTTGCCGACCAGACCATGTCCAAGAAGAATTTTATCAACCAGCTCTTGGCGTTTGATTGCGTACTTAAGCGCTAAGCGTAGATCGGCGTTTCCGAATGGCTCAACGTCAAGGCGCATCGGGAAGGTGTAGTGCTGAGTACCAGTGGTTTCTAAAATATTAAGATTTGGTGCGCGGCTCAACAGTGCAACGGTTTTTGGATCGACGTTGTCAACAATATCGGCATCGCCATTCATGACGGCATTTTGCCGAGCAGTGACATCGAGAATAGAGAGTAACTCGATTTCATCAAAGTGCGCTCGGCCCTCTTTGAAGTAGTTCGGATTACGCTTGGATAATGCTCGCACACCAGGCTCGAACGAATCGAGAATGTAACCACCTGTTCCAATACCCGATAACGCGTCGATAGCACCGTCTTTGGAAGGTTGGATAATCAAATGGTAGTCACTGACAATATAAGGGAAGTCGGCGTTGCCTGCTTCCAACTCAAAAACTACTGTGTCATCACCATCTTTTTTAATTGAGGTGATTGCTGTCAACAAGCCTTTTGCTGCGGACTTTGATTCTTCGCTGCGGTGGTAGTTATAGGTAGCAATGATATCGTCTGCAGTTAGCGATTTACCATTGTGAAATTCAACGCCGTTGCGTAACTTGAAAATCCATTTTGTAGCACCGTCTGCAGGTTCAAAGCTTTCAGCGAGTTCAGGAATTAGTGCACCGTTGCTGTCAACTTCAGTTAATTGGTTTCCATAAGAATAATGTAGCGCTTGGGTGAAACCATTTTCAGAAGTACCCGGGTCAAGCGTATCAGTTGTTGAACCGTAGCCAAGACCTTGTCTAAGCTTGCCACCTTTGACAGGTGTAGCAGCAATTGCGTTACCCGCCATCGTTAAAGCCGTTGGCAATGTTGCGCCAGCGGCAATGGCAGTCATAATGAATCTGCGGCGGCTTATTTTTCCGGCGGTAAGTTGATTGGCGTGATTGATAATAATATCTTTTTTCATTGTTTCTCCTCGATTGCGTCTGCGTCGAATTTCTATTAATTCGATGTGCGTACGCAGATGCGGTAAATAATTAAACGGAAAATTGGCCTATGGCTACAGTATAATTAGAGGCTGAACGTATAGTTTCCTAAGTCCCGTTCCTACTATACCATCGAGGTAGACGAACTTTGCATCCGGTGCTAGTCACAATTGTCAAGCGTTTTTTGTTGGGATTTGTAACGCTTTTTGTCGTATCGGCTCTTATATTCAGTGCTATCACGCTGTTGCCCGGTGATTTTGGTGAGGCCGTCCTTGGGCAGGCGGCAACTGAAGAGACCGTTGCAGCGTTCCGAAAAGAACTAGGCCTCAATAAACCAGCACCAGCAAGATACTTTGATTGGGTTAAATCGGTACTTAAAGGGGACCTGGGTACTTCTTTCTCTGGTCGATCTGCGTCTGGACGCGATCGTTCCCGCGCGGTATCAGAGATGATCGTACCGCGACTCAAAAACACATTGTTTCTTGCCGGTGTAACAGCCTTGATAGCAGTGCCATTGGCTTTGTTTCTTGGGTTGACTGCTGCCCTGTATCGAAATTCCTGGTATGACCGATCGGTCAATGTAACAACGTTAACGACTATTTCCATGCCTGAGTTTTTTGTTGCGTATGTACTTATATTGTTGTTTGCGTCGTTGTGGCAGGTGTTTCCGTCACTGGCCACAGTGGATCCTGGTATGGAATTCGGAGAGAGGCTTAGACGGATAGCGCTACCCGCAATCACGCTAACCCTTGTCATCGTTGCGCACATGATGCGTATGACTCGAGCTGCAATCATCAACCTGCTTGCAAGCCCATACATTGAAATGGCCCGACTTAAAGGTGCATCCCGCTCTGAGGTGATTTTAAAACATGCACTACCTAATGCCTGGGCGCCAATCGCTACAGTAGTGGCATTCAACCTTGCTTATCTTGTCGTTGGTGTCGTGGTTGTGGAAGTGGTGTTTGTATACCCTGGTATTGGTCAGTTGATGGTTGATTCGGTCACTTCTCGTGACATTCCTGTCGTGCAGGCTTGCGCGCTTATATTTGCAGGGACCTACATCATCTTGAATCTGATTGCTGATGTGATCGGTATTGTGACCAATCCAAGGCTGTTACATCCGCGATGATAGAACTTTCAAGCGCCATGGTATTCGCAATATCAGTAGTGCCAATGCATACCCACACGATCAAAAGCCAGATCAATGACTGACCCTGATAGTTACAGTGCTGCCGCCGAAGTAGGTGCTGTCAGGGTACGCCGTTCGCGTGCAGAACGATGGTGGATTGAGCTGAAAAAAGCGCCACTTTCTGCATGGTTTGGCATGATTGTGTTGTTTGCTTACATATTCGTCGCGATATTCGCACCGTTGCTAGCACCGTATGGTGAGGCTGAAATATTTCCAACACCATTCGCCCCTTGGGATGAGACTCACCGTTTTGGCACCGATCAGATTGGTCGCGATATTCTTACGCGCTTGATCTATGGTGCGCGTAATACCATGGGTATCGCACTTGTGACGACGCTACTGTCATTTTTAATTGGCGGAAGCCTAGGATTACTAGCAGCGATTAATCGCAGTTGGATTGATCAGTTGTTGAGTCGCTCGGTAGATGTGTTGATGGCGATACCGAGTCTTATCTTTGCACTGGTATTGTTGTCAATATTCAAACCCAGTGTAATAAGTCTGATTCTTATCATCGCTGTGCTCGATTCAACACGAGTATTCAGATTAACTCGTTCGGTGGCGGTGAATGTAGCGGTAATGGACTATGTAGAAGTTGCGCGTCTGCGTGGGGAAAAACTTTCGTGGGTTATGAGGCATGAAATTTTGCCCAACATTATGCCTCCATTGGTAGCTGAGTTCGGCCTACGGTTTTCATTTGTATTTTTAACCATAGCAGCCTTGTCCTTTCTGGGCGTAGGTATACAGCCGCCTACAGCCGACTGGGGTTCAATGGTGCGAGACAATGCATCGTTAATCCAGTTTGCTCAGTACGATATCAAAGCGGGTCTTACACCACTGATGCCAGCTGCGGCTATTGGTCTATTAACGGTTGCAGTAAATTTTGTCGTGGACTGGTTTTTACATAAGACGAGTGGGCTTCGCGATGAGCAATAGTCAGGAAAACAAAGACGCTGCACCGCTATTGCGAATGACCAATATTCATATCGAGGGATTCTCTGACGAACGCTGGCACCCGATTATCAAAGGCATCAATCTGGAACTTCAGCGTGGCCAGGTGATGGGGTTGATTGGTGAATCAGGAGCTGGAAAATCCACACTGGGTTTGGCGGCAATGGGTTTTGCGCGGGCTGGCTGTCGCTTCACTGCAGGTACCGTGGAGTTTGATGGTACCGATTTACTGTCGCTTAAAGAATCACAACGACGCAAACTATGGGGCACCCGCATAGCTTACGTGGCGCAGTCTGCTGCGGCTGCGTTTAATCCCGCGCATCGTTTAATCGACCAAACCATCGAGTCGTCATCCCGTGCACAAATGCGATCAGACGCAGAATCGCGCCAGGACGCGATTGATCTTTATGGTGCCTTACACTTGCCCGATCCAGATTCAATTGGTCAGCGTTATCCTCATCAGGTGTCGGGTGGGCAATTGCAAAGAGTGATGACGGCAATGGCAATGTCGTCGCGACCAGACTTAATTATTTTTGACGAACCCACCACCGCACTGGATGTAACAACACAGGTGGAGGTGTTGTCAGCGATGCGTGACATTGTCGATCAATATAATACCGCCGCAATCTATATCACACACGATCTTGCGGTGGTTGCGCAAATGGCAGATGTGATTAAAGTAATGCGCTTTGGTGAAGAAGTAGAACAGGCTTCGACTCGCACAATGCTTGAATCACCAGAGCAGGATTACACCAAATCACTGTGGTCAGTACGATCGCTTGAAAAGCCGGAACAAGGCAGTGATGACATCATTCTTGGCCTGAACGGTATCGACGCTGCGTACGGCAAGACTCAGGTGCTACATGGAATAGACATAGCCTTACCTCGTGGCAAAACAGTTGCGGTTGTAGGTGAATCCGGTTCAGGTAAGTCGACAGCGGCGCGGGTGATAACAGGTTTACTCCCGCAAACTACCGGAACGGTGACGTTTAATGGCGAGCCATTACCGGCAAAATTATCTGATCGAACACCGGATCAATTGCGGCGTATTCAGATGATCTACCAAATGGCAGATACCGCAATGAATCCGCGCCAGACTGTAGAAGACATCATCGCAAGGCCGCTGGAATTATTTCACAATCTGCAGGGCCGTGAAAAAGATCAACGAACTATCGAATTGCTTGAGATGATTGAACTTGATGAATCGTTTCTTGATCGATTACCGGCGGAGCTTTCTGGTGGCCAGAAGCAACGCATCTGCATCGCGCGGGCGCTTGCCGCGCAACCTGATGTAATCATATGTGATGAAGTCACATCGGCCCTTGATCAGATAGTTCAGGAAGGAATTTTAAATCTACTGTTGAGCTTGCAGAAAAAGTACGGCATTAGTTACTTATTTATTACTCACGATATTGCTACAGTTAAAGCGATCTCAGATGAAATCGTAGTGATGCACCAAGGCAAGGTTGTAGAGCAGGGGCTAAAAAGCGAAATACTGTCACCTCCACATCCTCCTTATACGCAGTTGTTACTATCTTCTGTGCCAGAAATGGATCCTGACTGGTTAAGTAATTTACTTGAAGATCGGTAAGTCAAAACTCAGTTATAGCCCGTGCTATAGCCCGTGTTATAGCGAAGAGAAGTAATAGTATTTGAAGTAACAGAATTCTAAGTAACGAACGTGAAAATTATCAAGAGTATTTGTGCAGCGGCTGTTCTCATCCAGCTATTTGGTTGCGTTGGCACACGAACGGCCGATCTTGAAGCAAGCCCAGCGTATCTGAGCGCACACGGCTGGCAACATCCTCAACGGCTTAACAGGCCAGAAAGTTTTTCCGAGTATGCGTCTGCTGTTCAACAGGAAGTGCGGCAGTTTCGTATTCCGTTCAATCCCGAACAGGCCGAGCAAGAGGTACAAATGGCCTCTCCTGCACAGATTTTGCCGGCTGATCACTGTGGTGATTCGACGAAAGGCATAGCTATCCTCGTACATGGTTTGTCTGATACCGCTTTTGCAATGCTCGACGTTGCTAACGTATTGGCAGATGCTTGCTATATCAGCCGTACTGTTTTGTTACCTGGTCACGGCACTCGCGCAGGCGATCTGCTTAGCACGCGCTTGTCACACTGGAACAACACTTTGACCTACCTGATTGATCAAGCTGCGGAAGAAACGAATAACATTCTTGTTGTTGGATTCTCTCTTGGCTCGGTGCTGACTTTGTATCAAGCCGCTCGCCCAGACTCGAAAATCGATGGAATTGTTGCTTTGTCGCCTGCTTATTATCTGTCCTCTTACCGTTTGTCTCGATGGGCACCTTACGCACACCTATTTATGCGTTGGATAGACAAAGGTATTCCGGACGATTCAATGCGCTATGAGGCAATGCCCACCCGTGGGGTCGGAGAAACCGTTAAAGCGATGCGCGCCATGCACAAGCAAGTCAAAAAAAAGCGGTTTATTGAAGTGCCGTGGATGCTGGTACAAAGCCTGGATGATGGGGTGATAGTTCCCGAACAGAACTGGCAGTTCTGGCAGACACATGCAACACATCCAGACAGTCAAGTCATTCAGTTCTACAGTGATGAAATCCCGGAAGATTTACCAAACACACTGAATCTATCTGGTGTTGATGATACGCGAGGTGTGCTCGGGCTTACGCATCAAGCTATTCATGCGTCACCAGATAACCCTCACTATGGATTTAATGGTGTTTACAGAAACTGTGGCTCAACAACGCCTCGCGATCCAGCGCTTGTACAGGAATGTGAAGAAGCCGAGTCGGTATCGTATGGTCTTTGGCGTAGAGAGACCGTGTTCGAAGCCCCGACAGCCCTTGCAACATTTAATCCGGCGTTTGAAGATTTCGC
>CAZQOI010000029.1:18189-31629 GCA_964594905.1 uncultured Granulosicoccaceae bacterium | reverse complement strand
ATCGAGCACATCGGCAACAAATCGAGTGACAGAACCCGACAAACCAAACAACAAAATTATGGCCAAGCCAATAACAAACGGCGGCGTGATAATCGGTAGAACAGTCATGGCGCGTAGGAAGTTGCCACGTTTCAAACCCGATCGAGTTGCGACCAAAGCGAAAACTAACCCCAACAGAGTGGTTAATAGACCGACTAAAACCGCTAAAAATAAGGAGTTCCACGCCACACCACAGCGAGTGCCACCCTGTATACAACCTAAACCCCAGATTTTATTTTCGAAAAATTTCTCTGTAAAAATGCCTAAGGAGTAAATACCATCGTTATCTCGCAGTGCACTGGACAGCATCTGCACTATCGGGAAAAAGATAAAAACCGTAACCATCGCTACGATAAGACCAATAGCCCCAACTACAAAGACATCCCCGTTTACGGCCCCTCGACCAGCAATACCTGTGGTGAGATAAAACAGAAATGTGGCAAAGAGGAATAAAGCGCCAAAGCCCATACCAAACTGACGATCATCGAGCGATCCAAATAGCTCAGTAAGCGCTTCGAAATTCCAACCCCGCAATCCGATGCCGAGCCCCTGCATGATGAGCCAAGCTATGCCAGCGACACCTGCAACTATCAACACATTGCTGCGCTGTTTCGTTGATTGTCTAAATAATGCGCTGAATAGCGGCAGAACTAAAAAGAGTGGGATTGGTGCAAGCCACAGTTTCTCACCCTGTGCAATGAGAAACGCCGCAGGGGCATAGTCCGTATCGAAGGGATAGCCATCGAAGAGCCACTCGAAACTCCAAAGACCATCTTCAAGTACGTACCACGGCAGAAGGCAGTAACCTACAACACCTACGATCAACCACATGAGCACGGTTTTGCTCAAACTGTTGCCCTTATTAGATGAGTGAAATGGCCAGGCGAGAATCGCCTGGCCGGATTAACGCGAATTACTGAGGAAGAACCGATACCTCGTCATCCCACTTTTTAAGTAAACGCTTACGCTCAGCAGATGAGCCGTACTTACTAAAATCGTAGTCGATCAGCTTGATGCTGGCCAAGTCTGGCGCCATCGGCGAACTCTGAGCCGATTTATTAGACATCACCTGAAACGCGTTGACTTCGAGCGAACGAGACTGCACATCTGCAGACAAAGCCCAGTCATAGAACTTCTGTGCGCTTTCTGGATTGCGACCGCCTTTGATAATGGTCATACCACCGATCTCGTAACCGGTGCCTTCACAAGGTGCAACCACTTTGATTGGAAAACCAGAAGCCGCTTGCTTCACTGCATCATGCATAAAGACAATACCGATCGTGTTCTCACCACGAGCCGCTGCTTTGATAGGCGCAGAACCTGATTTGGTATATTGGTTAATGTTTTTGTGCAAAGCCTTCATGAACTCGAAGCCTTTATCTTCACCAAAGAGCTGAACAATGGTTGCAAGTGTTGTGTAGGCTGTACCCGAAGAATTTGGGTTTGCCATTTGCACATGCCCTTTGTACTCAGGTTTTGTCAAGTCTTCCCAGCAACTGGGCACAGGCAAGTTATTGGCTTTTAATACATCTTCATTGTAGCCATAGCCCAACGCACCTGAATAAATACCAATCGTTTGATTACCGGCAGATTCCGATTGCTTTATAGCCCAATCGTTTTGCTCTCCACGGAGTGGCGATAGGTATTCTTCAGCAAGACCTTCTTCGGCAGCTTGCAGATGCGGATCTCCAGTACCACCCCACCAGATGTCGCCTTTTGGGTTACTGGCCTCGGCCTTTATCTGAGCCAGAGTTTCACCCGAGCTCTTGCGCGTCATGGCGACTTTAATACCCGTAGCTTCTTCAAAGCCTGTAGCCATCAGTTGGCACCAGTCTTCCTGGGCACTGCAATAGTAGGTAAGCTTTTCAGCAGATTGTGCTGGCGAACTCAAGCTGGCAGCCAATACCACAGGGGCGAGCAGCAACAACGGTTGTTTTCTAATCATATTTCCTCTCCAAGAAATGCATAGTTGCTCGCCTAGAGTGCACGGAGCGCGGGCTGAAAGCAAGTAATTGAAGCGAAAACAGCCTTGGAATATATGACGTTATGGCCCTAGGCAGTAACTGCTCGATTGGCTACAGGTACAGGGCGTCTCAACAGAGACTCAGGGCGATCTACAATCTCACGCACGGGAGATTTAAAGAAGCGAATAGCAACCACTACAACAAACGATTAGCGTCATCCTCATTTATTGTTATACAAACTTGCCCTACGCCGCTAGATCATTTTCTGAAGGTGGCCGCAGCGTTTGACTAAATCAGCAAACGGCCCCTTCAGTTCAATGCTTGTAAATCAAAGCCTCGATTAATCCAATACAGGAAATCTGGCGAGCCCGTCTACGCCGTGCTCATTGGTCCCCGCTGATTCGATCTGACCCGTGACCCAGATGCCGTCCTCTGCAGCCGCAATACCCCAGATACCAAAGGGGCTTTCGGTTCTGAACGACTGGCCAGGAGCAAAGTCTGCCGTATCAAGTCGAAACACGTGCAGTCTGTGCGGTACGAAAACTTCGGGATCATCAGTCAGAGCGTCAAGCGGTATTGGGTTTGGCAGAAAACCGAAGAATTCTCCGTGATGACCTACCAACACATTGTTGCCGACCACCTCAAGTGCTTGTATATCTCCCGTTCCACGGTATTGCTGCAAACGCGTGCCATCAGGTAGATGGAATGTCAGGAAGTTGGGACCACCCCAAGAGATGATGACGTAGTTGTCGGTGACAGCGATATCGTGCACCTGCACTTCGCGGTCAATAGTAGTGAATGGAATGAAGCGTTCTGGCATGACTGATCCGTCCAGTGCAGATAACGGTAGTAGTGAGACGTCGCGTCCTGCCGCTGTTAAATCTACCGCTGTACCGTCGATCTGTGCAAAATTGCCACCGACGTAAACCACATCATCGAGAGGCGAAAGCGTTATTGCCGTCACCGGTCCTGCTCGGCCAGATGAAAAACCATTGGTTACTTGTGGCGACCAGGATGTATCCAACACCCCATCAAGCGACAGACGCGCAATATTCGCACGGAAGCTTCCATTGACGTTTGAGAAGTCGCCGCCAATGTAAAGCTCAGTGTCAGTCACTGCGATGTCGAACACACGTCCGGGTAGTGCACCATCGGCAACAGCGATCGTGTAATCGAGTTGACCGGTCAGCGCATCCAGTACCACCACACCGAAGTCACCACCCACATAGACTTGCTCGCCACTTGGCGATAACACCAGTGCGCGCACAACACTATCAATTTCAACTGGTACCTGAAAACTGGAAACCGGCTGAGCTGTTACAGCATTGAATGCAGCGAGGAAAGGTCTCGCAGTTATATTAATACTGAACGGTCTTTCAGCTATCCCTGTGAAGTCACCACCCACCAACAGGAGATCATCGACGCGCAAAAGTCTGCGACCCCAAGCATCACCAGGGCGTGTGTCGTTGAAGTCGAGAGTCGGCGCTGGACCTACCAACGACCAAGTAGTCGTATCCGCCTCAGTAGAATAGACACCTAGTACTGGGACCGGGTTGACCGTAAGAAAGGCAACTTCCGATCGCAACACATTAACGCCATTGCTGATATCAACTGAATACATCGATCCATCATCAGCCAGTACTGTGTTGAGTACAGTTACGCTTTCAGACGTCTCGCCAGCGAGTGGAATGTCATTCACAAACCATTGGTAGCTTAAGGTACCACTGCCAGTTGCTTCGACAAAAAACAAAGTACTGTCGCCTTCAGTCACAACGCGGTTTTCCGGTTGGCTCTGAATATCAATTGCCACAATTGCCTCGACAGATGCGGTGACATCTGCGGCACCAGAGACAGACCACATCCTGACCGAATACGGCTGCTCCGCTATCAGATCACCTGTCCAGATACCTGGATTGTTTCCGCGCACAGTACTTGAGTTCAGTTGAGCACCTGTGGTCTCATCAACGACATTGAAACGCACATCTGCATCGCCTTCCCAGGCAACCGTAACGGTATGCGACCCGGTGGTTAGCGCATCAAAATTGAAGCGTTGGAAACGAGGCCCTAAAACGCTATCAGAATCCAGCGAAGTCTCACCAATTACAACAACAGTTGAAGGGAGTATCTGCTCAACTGTTAGCATGGCAGCGTTGCTGCTCAGCGTGTCAAGATTATTACTGACGTCAACCGTGTACACGGTGCCATCATCAACCAGCGACGTACTCGCCAACGTTAAGGTGTTCTGTGTTTCACCAACAATCGGACTGCCGTTGGCAAACCACTGATAAGTGATTACTCCACTACCGACAGCACCAATAGTGAAGGTGGCGCTATCGCCTTCAAACACTGTCACATCAAGCGGTTGCTGCTGAATGCCAAGCGGTACGTTAGCCTCGATAGAAGCTGTGATATCGGCGATACCCGAGGTGCTCCACATTCTGATGGAATACGGTTGACCTCCAATAAGATCACCCGTCCAGACACCAGGGTTACTGCCCTGCACTATGCTGGCGTTGAGTCGGCTCCCTGTGGTTTCATCAAACACACTAAAACGCACATCGGCAGCACTTTCCCAGGCGACCGATACATTGTGGGAAGCAGTTGATAACGCATCGAAATTGATACGCAGAAAGCGAGGACCAACATTACTGTCAGCGTCAATCGTACTGTCACCGATCACAACAACGGATGTGGGTAGAGGCGTTGGCTCTACCGTCAAGGTCGCACTGTTGGACACAAGTGTTTCGTTATCATCGGTGATTGAAACTGTGTAGACCGTGCCGGATGCATCAAGCAAAGCGGTGCTGACAACTAAGGTATTACTCGTCGCACCTGTTATCTCATCACCATCAGAAAACCACTGATAAGAAAGTGTTCCTGTACCATTTGCCATGACGGTGAAAACAGCATCCTCACCCTCAGTGATCGTAAGATTAACGGGCTGCTCAGTAATCGTAATTGACGGCGCAGGCTCAACGGTAAGAGTGGCAGCATCAGAGCTCAATGTCTCAAGGCCATTACTGATATCAACTGTATACACACTGCCATCATCGAGAAGCGCAGTATCCAACAACGTCAGGACATTAGTCGTTTCACCAGCCAGAGCAATTCCATTGGCAAACCACTGATAGGTAAATGAGCCACTACCACTGGCAACAACTGCAAAGCTTGCGCTATCGCCTTCGGTGACAGTCAGATCGACCGGCTGCTGATCAATGCCAAGCGGAACATTGGCCTCTAGCGAGGCTGTGATGTTTGCGATACCAGAGGATGACCACATCCTGATCGAATAAGGTTGACCACCAATAAGATCACCAGTCCACTCGCCTGGGTTTACGCCCTGAAGAACGCTCGCGTTAATTCGATTACCTGTGGTGTCGTCAAAGACATTGAAACGCACATCGGCGTTACTGTCCCACGCTACAGAAACAGTGTGAGATGCTGTCGAGAGCGCATCAAAATTAACGCGCTGAAAACGAGGCCCTGTATTGTTTGTGGAATCCAGTGTGCTCTCGTCAATTACTACGACAGTTGAAGGCAGTGCTTGCTCAACGTTAAGGGTAGCGACATCGCTACTCACTGTCTCAAAACCATTACTGACATCGACCGTGTATACAGCGCCATCATCAAGAAGCGAGGTGCTTGCCAATGTCAAAGTATCTCCCGTTTCATCAATCAATGGACTACCGTTCGCAATCCATTGATAAGTGAATACACCGCTACCAGATGCTTCAACATCAAAGGTGGCGGGATTGCCTTCGGATACGGTCAGATCGAGCGGTTGCTGTTGAATTTCAAGCGGCACACTGGCTTCCATGGAAGCTGTGATATCGGCGACACCAGAGAATGACCACGCCCTGATCAAATACGGCTGCCCACCGACCAGATCGGCGGTAAAGATTCCCGGGTTACTACCCCGCACTGCACCTGTATTGATTCGGTTGCCAGTGGATTGGTCAAAGACGTTGAAGCGGATATCGGCATTACTGTCCCAGGCAACCGATAAGGTGTGAGAAGCCGTGGACAGTGCGTCGAAATTGATGCGTATTAAACGCGGACCAGCAACGCTGTTGTCATCCAGCGTACTCTCATTGAGTACGACAACGGTAGTGGGGGGTGATCCGTCCTGAGCAAGCGCAGTAACGCCCAGAATAGAGGTCGCTAGCAACATCAGCGACAACAGATACGAAACACCACGTGTTTGACGACGCGAAAAAGTAATCATGTCCTACAATCCCCTTGTACATCCTGTGTCGGATGCTATGCGCTGCTCTGGGCCTTGTAGCAATCAACCCCAGGAAAATTCCCGAAAAACTACACCCGGGAAAAACAGGCACGCATCTCAAATTAGTGTTGTGCCGCGCACTTTACCGGTGGGCAAGCGCTGAAACGATGTCACAGCTCACAAACCCGCTCATATCAGTCGCCCTCATCGCACCTTTTATAAATTCTGAGGTATCGCCACATCTGTATTTTAGGCGCAAGCCAGTTTTTAGACTTGGATTATTTCTCTACAAAATATTTTTCGGTTGCAATGGCGAAAGTTTCCTGAAAACCGTATTTATTCTGGCTTTTAAATAATATGAACTGTGAGTGTGAGCCCCTACACAAGAACCACATTTGGCCTATCAAAGACCCGGCATCACCTTGTTACAAGTGCGAATATCTAGAAGTAATCCGTCTTAATCAAATCGTCCGTGTTAATTCAAATCTTCTCTATTTCATCGAAGCCACTGCAACGTAGCTTGTCGTACACCGCCCTTCTGTTGATCATCATGGCGCTTTCTACTGCAAGTGCCGTAGTCAATGCACAAACTGTCACAGTTGTTGACATTGGCAGTGCCGGGCTCAGTCGCGATCGTATTGATAATCCCCGTTGGATCAGCCTGGACTTTAACGCACTGACAACTGGCACTCACACTATTCGTGTTTCCTGGGACTCAGATGCGGATATCAGATTCAATGTACGTCAACCGAACGGATCAAACTTAAGCTCCACGATAAAAGATTCAAACCCAGCGATTTGGACGGGGGACTTGAATGAGAATGAAGATTACTTTTTGGGAATCTGGACAAAATCGGGTTCTGCGAACTTCACAGCAACCATAGAAGCTGAGTTAGATCCTATCGAGCAGAGCGTCATAACGTTTGGGCAAGGTACTCTGGACTCCACCAATCAGACAGGACCTCGTTTCCAGCGCCTTAGCTTTACCTCCCCGACGACCGCGTTGCACACAATCAACGTTATTTGGGATAGTGATGCCGATGTCAGATTTAATGTGATTCACGCAGATGGCACACGCCTTAATTCGGAAGTCGTTCGTGGCGATAGTCCCGGTGTGTGGAGTGGTGTCCTAAACGCAAACACGGAATACTCCATAGGTCTTTGGTCAAGATCAGGCATCGCAAACTACTCAGCCAATCTCGAAACAACAACGGATGCTCCAACAGATCCTCCTGTGACTCCAGAAGAAACTGTGGGCTTGTACTCTTTGCAAGCTGATACCTCAGCTTGGATGCTGGAAGGACCATCACCTACATTGGATTTTGGTGATCGAGAAAACAGCGCATGGGGACAAGTTCTATTGCGTAATGGTGATCTTTTATTGGTAGGCGGTGACTTTCAAGGAATCAAGCCAAGCGTTAATGGAGCGGTTACATCGCGCCCCTTCCTTGCAGCTTTCAATGCTGTCACTGGTCAGCCTGTTACAAGTTTTCAAACACCTTCTGAAGTGGATAGCGTTGTTAGAGCATTAGTGCTATCACCGAACGGTGAACAAGTGTATGCCGGTGGAGACTTTGGTCTATTGGCTATTGACGCCCTAACCGGTGAGCTCGACTTTGCAGTAGATGTTATGGATGGCAATAAAAGTGGACGCGTTTATGACATTGCAATAACCGACTCGCAGTTATATATCGGTGGTGAATTTACTCACATTAACAACCAGTTTCGAGGCAACCTTGCACGACTGAATCTGAGCGGCGTTCTCGACAGTAGCTGGCACCCCAGGGTTTTGTCAGGCTTTAGCACAGGCCGTACAACCCCAGTGCAGGCGATAACGCTCTCACCAGACGAAGACGTGGTTTATGTTGGTGGCTTTTATTCGCGTATTGAAAACACCGACGCCTACAAGACACCTCATGGCGCTTTCATATCCATGTTGGCACTCAATGCAAGTGACGGCTCTGTCCGGTCAGAGAAATTCTCTGCCGATGTAGGTAACGATGCACGATTGTTGGGTGTGCGAGACATCGCTGTTACAGAAAACTACGTCATTATCGCCTGGGGCGGGCCCAATTTTCTGAGCTTCCATACGAGCAATGGTGACAGGCTTCATCAGTATCAGGCGGAAAGCGACATGCAACGTCTTGAGATCATGGGCAATCGTTTATTCGTTGGACATCATGGCGAGTTCATTGGCTCACGAACTAACCCAATCCCGGTAGAAGCTGTTGTCAGTATTGTGCCGAAGGTCTTTATTCCCTACAAACTGCATAGCTTTCGCATAGATGACACAAATTTTCCCGTTGAGCAAACATGGCGAATCAACGGTACATTTGGCGTATGGGGTATCGCACCCTTTGAGGATTCTCTTTGGATCTCTGGACAAATATCTGTAGCGGGTTCGACCGAACATCAAGTAGATGGCCTTGCCAAGTTCCCAATATTGGATTAGCCAGAGTCAAGTTTTCAAATAACTGACACCAATCTCTTTCTAAAACTCTTCTTGCAGTTGTAAATGATTAAAGGTGTAGAGTACTGACAGCTATATCAGCGATGGCAACTGGGTGATCTTGGGCAAGCGCCACTGCGAGGACAAATTAATCTAGCCTCTTTTTCAATTCCTCGACTCAGCCAGTCAATATTCAATAGCTTAGCGATTTTTTGTAGCTCCTTTTTTATATCTGCCGGCACACCTACCGCGCCACCATTGGTGATGCATGCCTCTTTAAGTGACTGCGCCACGCTTTCGCCATCTGCGCCTTGCGCATTCAATGCGGGATTTATATCGATACCCGCGCACAACACGTGACCCGCACCTGAAAGGTCTGTCACCTTGACAGACTCACAACAATAGATCCGAGGAGCACCACCAACATCAAGCACTGAAATCTGAGCCGAACTCTCTGTAGAATTTGTATCAATCATTCGAAACACAGCCCAATGCTGACATGGATCCTGTACCAAACGCATATTGCCCCATGGCAGCGGAATTCCATTACCGCGATAAACGGCATGAAGCTTTCCTGGCGGGTATGCATCGAAGTAATGCCAATGCGGATAAGAAGACACCACTGTCATACGACGCATAACAGTCGATGTGGTGACGTCCACAATCGATCCAACATCGATGTTATGAGCGTGTTGCTCAAGTAAACGTCTGAACGGCACCTTAGGGCATAGTAAGGCACCTGCAAAAAAGCTGCACTCGAAATCTCGCCAAGCATGAACAATATCTTGCGCATTTAGTGCGCTGGTCGCATCCACATCAAGCGTGCTGTCACGAACCGATTCCTCTGGCCTCGGCCCAGTCGTCATTAAACTTTTAACGCCATCACCATCGTGTAACACCTTGTGCCCAATATACAGTGCCAGGTCATACTTCAGCCGAGCCGGTTGTGCTTGCATTAGTTTGTTTACATAGATTGTTTCAGGTGCATCAAAATATGATCGAACTAAAGATCCATCACTGGCGTTCAAGCGGAACGCAGCAGCTTTAGATAGGCGAGTAAACCATTTAATTTTAAGACCCATCGCCTTACAGATATCCATCAGAGCATCCACACTCAGTGGCATTTGCTTCTTACCCACTTGTTCGGCTGCCCGTTCCAATTCGGGGTAATGATTTTGATTGTTCTCTTGGTGGGCGCGAATTAACAAGTGCGCAAACTGTTTACCTGATACGCCTGTTTGCGACAGCATTTCAGGGATGGCGTTTTGCAATATATCTTTTGAAAACAGAAATCCCGGTTCAAGTGTCATACCCGAAATCCCACCACGGCTCCCCTTATCGGGAACGATGGCTGATTCCTCCGGTGCGTTATCAAGAAACCAGGCTGGATTCTTTTGAAAAACCTCAGCAATGACTCGCAACATTTTTTCACTCGGATGCCGCTTGCCCCGCTCGATCATTGACAGATAGGAGACCGAGGGCGCGGAATTTGCGTCTACCTTCACACATCGCGCAGAAAGATCATCCATGGTCAGGTTGTTGCGCTTACGTAAGTTCCTGATTTTCGTACCTAAAAAGTGGGCATTTCTTATAGAGGAGCTGATAGAGGCACTATTTTTGGGGTTTTCAGACATTGAGCATCCTTTTTGTAAAATTGACACTGTGTAATTTCTATTGTGAAATTATATATCAACCAGCCGTAGACTGTGTACAAGCCAATTCGATAACAACCGGTAATCGGGAAGTTCTTAACCGATACCGAGAACAGAACGGAGTACTCAACATGGGCATGACGCAGCAATTTCCAGCAACGGCCGAATCCACCAATGATTTTGATCGCACCGTTGATTTTCTAGATCACAACTTCCCTCTCGGTGAAGGCTCACACAGTACAGCAGCATCTTACTTAGTGTATTTCGATCACTTGCTGGTGATTCATGACAACGGTCTAGCAACAGGGCTTCGCCACCCGTCACAGTTCATTGAGGCGAATGGGAATTACGAATCACCTCAGTCGATCGTGCTTGAAAGCCATGGACTGCAAGTGGAACTGGATACTGTAAAGCACCCAGCAACAAGTTCAGGTAAAAACCCACCACGCCGCATTCAGTTACAAACCCATTTTTAAGTTCAGTAAGCACACAAAGTAAAACTCAACGAATATATTCCACTTAACCAAACATTTTCATTAATTAACTTAAGCGCTAAATAACGCACAGGAACTACCGATGAATAAGTACCGCAATCTGATCTCAGAATCAGCAAACACTATTGCCAAGAATGGCGAAAATTGGAATGCCATCAATCCAGAGAACGTAGCACGTATGCAGCTACAGAACCGCTTTCGAACAGGTTTGGATATCGCTCGCTATACCGCTAGCATCATGCGCGAAGACATGGCGGCTTATGATAAAGATCCAAGCGAATACACGCAGTCGTTGGGTTGCTGGCATGGATTCATTGGCCAACAGAAATTAATCTCTATCAAAAAGCACTTTGGCACAACCAAAGGCAGTTACCTATATTTATCCGGTTGGATGGTCGCTGCCATGCGTTCTGAGTTCGGTCCATTACCTGATCAGTCCATTCATGAGAAAACATCAGTACCGGCACTAATTAAAGAGCTCTATACTTTTTTAAAGCAAGCAGATGCACGTGAGCTTCGCCATCTGTTTTCTGAGTTAGACGATGCGCGCGCTAACAACGACCAAGTAAAAGAAGCGTCATGTATCGACAAAATTGATAATTTCCAAACCCATGTTGTTCCTATCATTGCCGATATAGATGCAGGCTTTGGCAATGAAGAAGCCACCTATCTGCTGGCCAAACAAATGATCGAAGCCGGTGCATGCTGCCTGCAGATTGAAAATCAGGTATCAGATGTAAAGCAATGTGGCCATCAGGATGGAAAGGTAACCGTACCTCACGAAGATTTCCTGGCAAAAATCAATGCACTTCGTTATGCCTTCCTGGAGATGGGTGTTGACGATGGGGTTATCGTTGCTCGTACAGATTCACTCGGTGCTGGGCTAACACAAAAAATACCTGTATCACGCGAGGCTGGTGACCTAGGTGATCAATACAATGCCTTTATTCAGGGTGAAGCAATATCATCTGTCGATGATGTTAATTCTGGGGATCTGGTTATCCGTCAAGGCGGCGAATTGGTAAAAGCCGCGCGATTGCCTAATGGTCTAATTCAGTTCAAAGCAGGTTCCGGTGAGGACCGCGTGGTACTGGATTGCATTACCGCATTGCGCCATGGGGCTGACCTACTATGGATTGAAACCGAGAAACCACACGTTGGCCAAATTGCCAGCATGGTCAATCGTATTCGCGAAACCATCCCTGATGCAAAACTGATTTATAACAACAGTCCTTCGTTTAATTGGACACTCAACTTCAGACAGCAAGTATTTGATGCTTGGAAAGAAGAAGGTAAATCAGTAGAAGAATACAATCGCGATAACTTGATGAGTGCCGAGTACGATGATTCTGCACTATCAATAGAAGCTGACAAACGTATTCAAGCATTCCAGAGTGATGCGGCAGCCAACGCAGGTGTTTTCCATCACCTCATTACCTTGCCCACCTACCACACAGCGGCTCAATCTACAGATTCGCTGGCCAAAGATTACTTTGGTGACCAAGGCATGCTGGCTTACGTACGCGATGTTCAACGTCGTGAAATTCGTGAGGGGTTGGCCTGTGTCAAGCACCAGGACATGTCGGGTTCCAATATCGGTGATGATCACAAGGAATACTTTTCTGGCGCTCAAGCACTCAAGGCCTCAGGCAAAGACAATACGATGAATCAGTTTGGTTAGTAAGATTTCGTAATTTGAAATTTTTTGAGACAGAAGAGGCAGGTTTTTTATTGTCACAATATGGGTTTATTCCATGTTCAACAATAAAGAACCTGCCTCAAGATTTGAGCTTAAGTTTGCCATTGCTACACGTATTTCTACTCAGAAATTATGTTCTTGTCCTAAGGCAATCCCTCTATTCAATATTCACATCAAGCAATAGCGCTGAATGATCTGACAACTTTGAGTCACGAACACTGTGATCGTACTCAACAGAAATTATGCGATCGTCAAACTCTGACGTTGCTAAACAGTGATCATAACGATAGCCATTGCCTTTAGCGCTTATCCAGCTGTATTCACGAGCTGCGGCATGCCTGGATCGCCAACTGTCTTTCCAACCCTGTTTGATAAGTTCTTGAAACAAATGTGTGTTATCAAACGTTTTGGTATCTGAATCCTCAAAGGGGATACCACAGTTCAAATCACCAATGATTAATGCCGGCGTATTCACCACCCCCGGTAAATCAAGAACCGTTTCAAGATAGGGTACTTGGGCTCTTTTGTGCGGTAGATGACCCGCAAACATTTCAAAACTGAATTGTTCAAAATCATTTTTCGAGTGAATCGTCAAGGCTGGATCCAATTCACTGCTCCATGCTTGGCATTGCATGGGAAATTTCGACGCCATCATCACGCAGTTCTTTCTCGCAGGCGCATTATGAACATATCTATTCGATAGCCCCAACGCTTCACAACATTGATCTATCACAGGGGTATTTTTGCCATTGCGGTACTCCTGCAATACAAAAACATCCGGTTTCCAATTTTGCAAGGCTTCGGCTATTTCATGAATACGTTTGCCACCACCTTGTAAAATATTCCAACTGACGATTCTCACCACTAACCGCCCTTTTTAGCTTTTTTCTTGGCCTTTTTCTTGGCCTTTTTCTTGGC
>CAZQOI010000029.1:0-18089 GCA_964594905.1 uncultured Granulosicoccaceae bacterium | reverse complement strand
TTTTTCTTGGCCTTTTTCTTGGCCTTTTTCTTGGCTTTGCTCTTGCTCTTGCGAGCTTCACCCTGCACTTCCCAACCTCCTACAAAATACTCATCCTGCCATTGTTCAAACAATTCAAGAATCTGTTCTTTTGAATCACTCACACAAATTTCATGGGACAGAGGCTCTTTCCGATTTGGACTGTAGTCAGTCAGATGCAACACAAATTCTGGATAATCTCGTGATGCCTCCTTTTTATTCGTTTTCCAAAGCAGTAATTTACGTACCATTGTTGCTTCTTTGCGAATCTTTGTTGCCACACTACGTTTCAGTATTTTGCTCGTGGGCAGCTCCAGTGCGTCGAGTGAACCGTGGGAAGACTCTGGAATTTCGACAATATCCTGCAAACGCTGAATACCTGCATCATCGTCAGTGAATTTCTTGTCTTCTCGTATGCCCACAAACTGAGGTGAACGAACGCTGCATAGTGGTAACCGACGTACGCCTTGCCATCTCTTACCGGCTTTATCCCATTCCACAATCATTCGATCTATGGGGCTGCCATGCATAGTGCGCGCTATTAATTCAAGGCAACTTATCTCCACGATCATTCCAGGCTTAATCATACGGTAAGCCACACGATCGGAATTCACCTCTGCGTAGTCGCTCTCTACCACCTGTTTAGATAATTTTTTAAATATGCTTGATCGCTGCTCATCAGTAAAACCGCCTCCGACTCTGGCGAGTACTTGAGCATGACTTTTGTCACGTACCACTCCGACAAGCAAACTGTGCAACATGCCACTTCTATCATCTTGCCCTTCCGAGAACCCAAGCACAGCAAGATCTAGTGAGTGCCTGGGCTTTATTTTAAAGACGCCCGCGCTATCACTACGAACGACAACGCCTTCATCATCACCCTTAACCACCCATTCATTAAACTGTTTGAGCACCTGCTTACGATCGCCAATGACGGTGTCTACTGCAAACACCCTATCGCCTTTATCGAATAGCTTTTGTGCCATTGACATAGCATCGCCATAGCGCATGGACAGGTCATCACCATCAAGCTCATAGATATTGAAAACTGCAAAGCACAATGAATTTAGATCATCTTCAGACTTAGGATTGCGTGCACGAGATACAACATCATGTATTCGAGTTCGCTCTCCATCATCCCTACGAACATGCAACTCGCCACCAAACATCGCTGTTTTAATACCAGCGGCTTTTAATCGCTTTGCAGCCTCTTTATGAAACGGTGCGCCAGCTCTTATCGTACCGCCAGGGTTTAACGTGATTACCTCACCACCTTTAAAAAGTAAGCAGGTGTACTCACCGTCAATTTTTCTGCTTATGTGAAATTCGGCATCAGGCAAACGCGCTTTAGCCAACGGCAAATCAAATGCGGTTGTCATTCTTGACAACTGACGGCGGCGCAGCCTGACACTTTGCAAATGAGCGGGATCAGCGAGGTTATCATCAGCCTTGCCCGTGCCATAGTCGCCTAAACTTGCCGTCAACGGCTTAGACAATAGTGACATGATCTATTTGCCCTTAGCAGGTGACTTGGTAGATGATTTTTTCGACGACTTTACAGGGGATTTGAGCTCCATATTGCTTAAATGCAGCAATAAAATATAGCTTTTACCCTTGATTCGCCCTTCAAGGAAACCTCGGTAAGGCACGCTTCCTCGCCGAAAAACCAGTGGGGACTTTCCACCCTTGCCTGCTCCCAACAACATCAGACTCTTTGCATCCGCAAGTTCCTTTGCCATACCGAATAGAAAATCATAAGTAAGGCCATTGATGTGTACGACTTGCAGTTTCGCTGAAAATACATAGCGCCTGACAGCCTCATCTCGGCTCACCATCTTTCCGGTCCATCGCAAGGGTATATCAGCATCTACATTTGGTTCATCACGCTCTCTATCGCGGGTTGTTTTTAGTTTACCTTTTACATCGCGCACCTCTTCGAGCTGATGCACTCGGAATACAAGCTCTTGGTCGGGGTTCATCCAAACTTTGCTGGTATTCCATAGAAATTGACCGAAACGCTCTATATCTATTTCAGGGTCACTATTGATCAAGGCATGAGCAATTGCCTCTGGTGTTTTGTATTGCTCAGTCAAGGAGTCAAGATCATGATCAATCGTGCTCTTGAGTACGCGACGCGTCCAGGTTTGATTTCCTTTCGGGCCCAGATAGCGAACAGGTTCGTCAATTCTTACGCTCTCGGCCTTGACTACGGCATCGCGCTCGCGCTCATCAGCCAAATTGATATTGGGCATTGTTGTTAGCTCCTTGCTATTTGTTTAGAGCATTCCGAAGTCGAGACCATCGCTTTCATCCTCATTGTCGATTTCATCGGCTATAGGTTCTCCCGCACATAACGCAGCCTGCTCCAATGAAACAAACTGCACATCATTTGCCTGAGTCACTAACATCCAGACGGTGTCATTATCATCGCCAAAAACAAATGCGGGATCATGAGCAACACCGCCGCGGTAACTGAATCCAAAATGGAATATCTTGCCTTTGCCAAGAGCCGCAAGAAAGCCTTTGGGCGCAGGTGATTGAAGATCCAGTTGATAAGTTAAACGCGCACTATGATCAAGTAACTCAGACGAGCTAACGACCTCATCGAGTGCTATGGGCCCATCAAAACTTGAGGGTACTTCTTGCACAAGATCACCGCTTAAACTAACCGGCTGCAATTGATCGCGACTGATCCACTCTCCCTCAGTATTAACGTAGCCTAAGGCTGTACCGCCACGTGGGATCAGAGTGCGCCCATCGCTACCCAGGGTCGCTACTACACACTTACGTTTCTTGGCATCCTGGGTAATGACTCGCACCGAACCGTAGAGCTGTTTACGGTCAACTTTGACCAGCTCTGCTTCAAATGACTTGCCACTGTGCTCAAAGGTAAGCGATCGAGCCATACCGTGTTGCCGTCCTTCAGACTCAAGAATGACCCTATCCTAGCAGGCAGCGGTAACAGTAGAAAGTTAGTACTTGTCACATCCTGTCTATTGCGGTCAATGCGTGATCAAATGCTTTGATACCGTCGTCTACAGGACGACAGGGCACCGCTCGATCATCGACATAAGCCGAGGCAATTGGCTTGGCAACGCTTGTGTTGATGCTGTCCCATGCAAAACCATGCTTGTCCAGCCAACGCGCAATGCGCTTTTCCAACTTGCTAACGGCCGATGCACTTCGCGGCTTGCCGCTGGTAGTCGAAAATCTGGCGGTATAAATGATGATACGAGCGCGGCTATGCAACTCACGCGTAAAGTCTACTGCTCCATCAATTGGCGATCCAATACTGGCACCACCGGAACTATGTGCCAGCACACCATCGAGATCAACACACACGGTCGCTTTCCCTGAGCGTTTGAATGAAGGCTTACCCAAAGACTTAACTGTATGGCCTGGCTCAGCATCTTTTACTTTTGACGACTTACTACGCGATACTGTTCGTTTCTTTTTCTTGGCAGTGGCTTCTTTAAGATTGAGTTCAGAAGGCGCTGGACCAGGCATACAACCCAACATTGCATCAATCGCCGCATGGCCTGCCAACCAAGGATCATCCATTCCATCATCACCACTCCACACTCGCGAATGATGTTCGCGGGTATGGTGCAAGCCCGGTAGACGAAACCAGGATCCCAAGCTCTCTTCTTTGAGTCGCTTTGGAAAGGTCTCTGGCTGACGCTCTAACTGTTGCTTTTCCCAATCAGCTGTCAGTTGCATTGCAAAGTTGTATACATCACTTGTAAGGGCAGGTTCATCAAACAGAACCCAAAGATGATAACCACCAGCACCATTAGAATCAAATAACAGAGGATCATAACCAAGCGTTTGAAGTTTGCGATACCACGCAACGCTTGCGTTTAAATTACGCCTACTCAGATCATCACCGCTGCTTGCATCATCAGCGTGATTGTCGATATCTATTCCAAACCAACGACTTGTTGCAGACTGACTCTTTGCATGCAGACCTATGAGCTGAGGCTTTTGCCAACGCCGACTAGCAAAATGCCGAGTGAGCTTATCAATGGTGACTCGTTCAGCGTTCGCATCACGCTGAGCTACCGCAGGCAATGTCATCGCTTTGTAGCTACGATCACTGTTGCGCTGTTCAGTGGGTGTCAGTACGGAGTATTGCCCCCAGACATCTCGCCTATTAACCAACCTTTGCATCGCCCAGTCAGCAAGCTCCACGGCTCTGTCACGCCATTCTTCAGCGATGATTTCTTCAACAGTGGCCATTTAAAAATACTTCATTCGTATTGAAATCAGCAATAAAGCTTGCGCACTGTAGTGAATTTACGCAATGGATCCTTGGGAATAATTCCTGATTAAGCAAGCTTCGCAGAATAAGTGTCCATACAGGACCACCTCAATAGTAGCACGCAAATTTTTTCAAATTTCGGTACTCAAAGATGCGCTTAATTCACTGATATCTACATATGAGCTGTTTATCGCTCGCGCTGAAGTAACAGAGATCGACAACATGGCCGCCAGCTAAGGGTTTCAATCCCTAATCAACAGTTAAAGCCCTACAGTCTGAACAAAAAAGTCACTCAAAACGATATGAATCAATCAAAGTAATCAAGCGAATAAGACTTAGTATCGATCACAGCTAGTTCCGGGCTCAACGTCACCCAAAGAGTATTTCTGCGTCTTTGATCTGGTAGAGCCATATCCATAACGCCATCGTTATTGTAGTCCTCAACCTTAGCCGTAGATACACGAGTATCACCAATGCTGTGGTTAGAATAACCACGCGATTGTGCTATTTGCGTCAACTTACCATTATCAAGTGTCCAGACTTTTAATATGCCACCTATATGGGGCGTTTGTATGTAGGCGATATCAACAGCGCCGTCATTATTGAAATCTGCAATACCGACAGGTGCTAACCAACGATTAGCAGTACCTATTGGTGGAGTGGATGCCAGCTCCTGAAGGTTTGTACCATCATTATCTTGCGCTAATGTATATATCGATAGAGCAGCACCTCCGCGAGAATCGCTTCGGACCAAAACCACGTCGTTGCGTTTGTCTCCATCGATATCTGCAATACGAGGTATAAGATCTTCGAATACTTGATGCTCAGGTAAATCGAGTTGATAGACAGCACCGCGGTCATCTTCTACGACTAAACACCCACCCTCGATAGCATCACCTAATACACCGTGTGCATACCGACTAGTCGCACAGGACAGCATGGCTTTAACAATACCCGCGCCACCATCGACAGCGACGGTGCTGTGCGGTATGGGGGTGTTACTGTCAAAATCAATTTGGCTCTGTGTTGAATGACTCATCGAGCCAGCGCTTTCGGTTGCCCCGAATGCAGTTCCAGCTGTCAGTGTAAGCAAACCGCTTAGCAGACATGCCGATAATCTGAATTGGGGAAATCGAGAGTTCAAGTGTAATTTCCGTGACATCTGATAAGCCTTTTGATAATAGACGGATGCAGCGCTAATCTTTGCAAGACGATAAAGCGAAAACGCTCTGACAACGATTGGCCTCTTAGTGTGTATCTTGTTGATTTTGTTCCTCTTCAGTACTGAATTTTTTTCGATAGAGTGCTCCAGGCGAATTTGCACTTTCACAATCGAGCTTTTCTGTGCCACAGGTCTCGCTGGTGCACATCACTCGATAAAAAGACCGTACAACAGTGACGGTCAATATTTTTCGAGCTTTACTTCAAGCGCTTGCTAGTCTTGGCCTAAATTGATCTGAGAAATGCCTTATCGAAACGGGCATCCAGATAGAGTTTCGTCTTCCGGCGATGCTGATATGCAAGGCAGCATGACCGACTCATTCCAGAAGCCTGAAAAAGTTTGTGTGCCCGTAACCGGCGAACTTGGCCCTTGCCTGACAGTTGCGCGATAAATAGTTGCATCCCCGGTATCTGCAATCAGCGATAGCTGTTCGCCATTACCAGTCACAGCAATCAATCGCCCGTCGGTGTAGTTGGGCTGCCCTGATTCCTCAGAAACAACGACATCTTCGAAACGGCTAGTGGTGCTGATGGTGAGTTCCTGCCCGTTTGTAAACGGTGCGGATACAGTGAAGTTAGTATCGAATAAACGCCGCGGCTGTTCGATGACGGTATCCGCTACAAGCTGATTTAAGGTTACCGATGTATCAAGCCCATCATCATCCAGAACGTTTCCAATAAACCCGTATTGGAAATCATTGTAGAAAAGAGTCCGGCTACCCGATGCCCGACCAACCGTTAGGCTGACTTCACCATGCATATCGACTGGAAAATCAATTGATTCAACAATGAAGTTATCGTATCTAGCTGTATAACCGCCTGCGTCTCTGCCTATAAGCGAAAAGTCACCATCGAAATCGCCATTATCCAGCCCGCAAAAGTCAAATGTCATGAACGTTGAGCTTATAGCGGATGATGTGGTCTCCACGGTTAATGTTCCGCCATCGCAGTTGTATTGTGTGCGGGCAAGCAACAGCACATTATCTTCGACGACAGGTTCTACAGAGATAACTTCCAAGGATTCTAAACCTGTGCCAAAGGCAATGCCTTGTAAGGTTGGGAACCACTGCACGTGGGGATTGTTCGTGGTAACTTCGGTAATACCACTTAGTAGTCTACTCACTATCGACGCATTTGAATCATCAAAAGCCCCCGGATCAAAAGCTCCAGGATTAAGTATTGCAGGGAGTGAACGATTACCGTTGCTATCGATAGCAACTAGCTCATACGTATGGGGTATATCAATAATGCTGCCAAAGTTGAAAGAACCCGTGCCGTCAAAAAAACTGTTACCTCGCGCCGAACCAATCAACTCACCATCTCTGAACACATCTGTTGACACTATATCGTCGACAAGTTGTGTTCTATCCCAAATAAGCTCAGCAGCATTTGCACCGTAAACCGTCAGGGTGACGTTTTGAGGTGACGCCGGCCGAAGGGTTGGTGATGTCGTATCAGAAGTATTCGCAGCTATCGGAAAACCACCCGCCTGTGTATCGAATTCCAGCAAGACCTGCTCTGACGTTTCTCCCGTTACGGATCTTGCAACAACAGATACAAGATTTACCGAGTCTGAAGATAAGATATCGAAAAATACACTGCTGCCGCTAGTCGTTGCGATAGGCACACCATTTAAAAATACATCGTATTCAAGGCTGCGTGATACTGAACGATCCCAAAATATTTCGCCAGCTGTTACAGAGTAAACAATGCCTCTGACATTGGCAGGTTGATCGACACCGCTGTCCAGCTCGTTTACTACTACAAAATTAGATCTGGACTCGATCGGTTCTGCAGGAATCATCGGGCTGTAATTTCCGTTACCATCAAATCCAACAACCAGATAAAAGCCTAACTGCTCTGGCCTGTAACTGACGGTTCCGATAACCGTGTCGATATAGCGTGAGTCTAGATAGAGGTCATACCCTATCGCGTCGTCAATTGGACTCCATGTGATGTTCTGCCCGTCATAAGTAGCTTCGGACACTAGGGGAAGATCCTGAGCATGCACCTTTGAGGCAATCAAGAGTAAGGCGCTTACCAGAAGCGTCGACCGGATTAGTCGGCTAAAATTCACTCGAATATCCATAGTTTACATTCAGCTGCTTGCTTGATTGGATACTACCAAGCATGGAACGTTATTGCGTTCTGAAATGTATAATTTACTTGTGTTTTCAGCGTATTATTACCACTGAATAGTTCTCATATTTAATTTAGTGATGCGCACCAAACTGGCGCGCATTTTAAAAAATCTTACTAGGATTCTAGTGATAGATGCTTTTGACGCGAATCCTCCGATGGAAGGACTTTGCTTGAGCTCATCAACTAACGTTGTGCGCGAGCACTTTCTGCACGCTTTCTCGTTCACGCATGCGATTATTATGAGCAGTGGAATACTCAAGACCACTTAAATCAAAATCTTCTCGTAGCGCACGATCGTAAATCCAGAAATAGTAGGAGTCACAAACAGTATAGTGATCGAAGAACCATGTTCTGCCTGCTAATTCCTTCTCAACAAGCTCTAATTGTTCCATGTACCAGACTTTTGCCTTAGCTTTGATATCATCGTGAGACTCTACATGGCCACAGAACTTTATAGGCTTGAAGAAACGAGTCATATGCGGGTGCAGGCCTGAACCAAACCAACTCATAAATGACAGCGCACGTTTTTGGTCCCAACTATCCGACGGCATCAAATTAGCATCTGGATAAACTTCAGCTATCCAGGTCTGTAGTGCAACATTTTCGCTTAAGCCCTTCCCATCAACAACCAGGAAAGGAACCTTTTGTTTTGGGTTTAGCACGGTGTATTCGGGTTTTGATTGATCATTATTCTTCAAGAGGATGTCTTTGACCACAAAATCTGCATCAGCTTCAAGGAGCGAGATATAGGTTGCCATCGAACAAGCGCCTGGCGAGTGATAGAGTGTTATGTCCACGTTTGCTCCCAAATGGAAAATATCATGCATACTAAAACTAGCAGATTTACGTCTTCAATATGGTGTTCGTATAAATCTTAATTTGACGACTTAGCAAGAGACATGATCAATACTGATCGACGAAACCCCTTAGTTAAACGGTGGTTAGATAGCTGACTCAGTCAGCACTACTTTCATTGCGCTAATTACGCATTGCTGATTTTATAAGGTCGAAGATGCAGATCTGCGAGCAACGAGGGCAGTAGCTCTTGCTTGAACACAGCGGCTATTGGAAAACTGTCGCTAGAGTAACAAGCCCGCGATACGATCCTCGACTGCATCTCTGGCGGTAATCATGATGATGGGGATGCTGTCGCGGTTTTGCCTGATGTGTTTCAAAACGCTTAAGCCATCCTTTTTGGGTAAGCCGATGTCGAGCAGCACCAGTTCGAATGTGCCGGTAGCGATACTGGCTAACGCGGCATCACCATCCTTGACCCAATCGGCCGCCATACCAGCGTCATCGAGCGCACTGGCAATGGCGGAGCCGATCTGGGGGTCATCTTCAACGAGCAGAATTCGCATGGCTTAAATAATACGCACATCAATCACGCTCGTGTATCTACAGCTGGCTCGACCCGGTTGATATCCCGCTCCAGCTTTGCTTTAAATGCCCAGGCTGATATCGCTAGTAATGGCAACATCGCTAAGGAGAGCATAAAAATAAAGGCACTAGCTACTACCATAGCCACCCCCAATCCAACAGCGGTAATCAGTGCAAGTGGCCGCACAACCCAGCGGGTAAATTTATCAGCCTCGTCAAGCTTGAATGTGTTGACGATCTCGTCAGGGTCGATTGAGTTACCATCGATGTTTATCGTGTTCGTACTGTTAATCATTATCTATTGCTCCAATTTCGTTTATGTAGTTGTTCGCTTAAGTAGCTTGCTAAAGTGGATTAGTCAGTATTCATTGATAAAATTTCGCCCGTTAAACCACTGACGCGATAGTTAGCTTCGGCGTTATCCAACGATACTGTTTCGATCTCCCACACAATCTCGCCATTTTCTTCTTCCAGCTCCATCTCAATCAGCTCACCATTCTCGACAGCTTTAACAAGCTCTATGGCTTTATTCAGGCTGATAATGTCGTCCAATGATGGCGCGGTATCATCAGATGCTTCGATTTCGAGTATTTCACCGGTTTGACCGTCAATCTCAACGCCCATGGTCTGGTTAGCGTTGTTCACGATGTCGATCTCCCAGACCGGTCGTTTGTGTTCAAGTTCAAGCTCTGCTTCGATGATGTCACCGGCTACAGATGCCAAAGCAATGGCTGTTGCTTCTTCGATCCCAGTGTTGAGGCTTTGCACATCGGTGTACCGCACCGAGTCAGCCTGTGCTAAGGCGCTTATTAGCGCCAATGTGACAATGCTGGTGCCTGCGATTGATGCTCTTTTTGTGTTCGTGTTCATGCTTTGCTCCAATTAGTGTGACGCTGCATTTGTGCAGCTGAGATCAGTATATGGAGCGAAAATTAGCTGAAACTTAGGGAGGGGAATTTAGTGTGAGGAGATAAAACGATTGACGATTCTTGGCGCGCAACGACGCAAATCAGACTACCATGACGCAGCCCCAGCGCGCTCCAACCCCTCTTCCAGAAACAGGCATCCATGAATAAATCTGTACGGCGCAACAGAGCACCGGTTGTGGTCGGCGCCTCCCTGGTGCAATTTACAGTCATTGGTGGAGTATTCGCCTATAGCGTGTTTTTTTCGGTTCTAGAAACGGAGCTTGGATGGTCGCGGTCTACCATGGCGGCCTGTACATCACTTGCCTTCTTGGTCATGGGGCTGCTGGCTATCAGCGCTGGTCGATTAAACGATCGCTTTGGTCCGCGTTGGGTGCTGGTAGCATCAGGAGCGATATACGGATGCGGCTATGCATTGCTCTCCAGAGTCAACGAACCCTGGCAGGCAATTGCAATATTTGGTTTAGCCATCGGTGTCGGGATGGCAACACATGATGTTGTTACTCTCTCAACCATTGCACGCTGGTTTAACGCAAAGCGCGGACGTATGACAGCCGTTGTCAAAGTGGGTACCGCCTGTGGACAAATGATTGTGCCGTTAGTCGCCGCCTATTTAATTGGAGAGTTTGGATGGCGCCAGTCATTTCTCCTCCTGGGACTGGCCGCTTTGATAATACTGCTATTTTCCGCATGGCTTGTCGGGAACAAACCACCTGTAGTTGGTGATTCAATAGATGAGCCAAATCAACATCAGGGACTCGACTTTAAGCAAGTAAGCCGATTCCGTCAGTTCTGGTTGATCTGTGCGATGCAATTCATGTTATTCGCATCTTTGATGACCATCCCAGTGCATATTGTCATTCATGCACAAGATCTGGGCTTTGATGCAACAACAGCAGCTGCGGTGTTATCCAGTATCGGAGCCGTGAGCATCCTCGGTCGGTTAGCGCTTGGCTGGAGTATCGATTATATTGGTGGCAAGCGTGGATACATTATTTGTTTTACGTTGCTTCTTATTAGCCTTCTATTCTTACGCCATATTGAAGATCCACGTTATCTGTTTGGTTTTGCAGCACTCTATGGTTTCGCTCACGGAGGGTTCTTTACTGTAGTCAGTCCAACACTTGCCGAATACTTTGGTATGCGCGCAATTGGAACTATCTTTGGGGCAGTTGTCTTCTTCGGTGCCTTCAGCGGTGCCGCAGGGCCGTTTATTGCCGGATGGATATTTGACTCAACAGAGAGCTATGACAGGGCGTTTACACTTCTTGCCGTGCTTGCCGCTTTTGGACTGTTAATGGCGCTCAGCCTGACTCGCCTTAAATCGAACCACACTATGCCTTTTAACAGGCAATAGTGGGCATCACCGAGGATTTCAACGATGTCTGTTGACACCTTGTATCACCGTAGTTGTCAATATTGCTATCAACATCAGCTTCCTTCGGCCGATAAAACAGGAACGCGCTGTTGATCAGGATACGCACGGCGCACGATACGCTGTTTTTGCAGAGCATGTAATTGAGTAGCTAGTCGACAGCAGGAGGAAACTGATGTCGTACCGAATAATTCACCGTAATCCTCGAGCAATCATCTTCTTTGCCAAGATGCTCGCGTTTGCGGCAATTGCCTTCGCTTTCTACACAAAATACTTTGAAGATAAAGTGGTGCTTGAAACCGCTGACGTAGCCACTGTCGTAGAAGTAACGCAGGCAGAAGGCCAAGGAGTCGGTTCAAATAGAGCTATCATGTTGCTCGAGCTAGACGACGGTACAAAAGCCAAGACGTTCGCAAATATGAATACGCCTGATGTTGGGACTAGTGTCGATGTGAAAATTCAAACTTTTGAATCAGGTAAGAAAAAAATACTGTTGGCGGAACAGTTTTAGGGATTAGTGAATTCTTAACTTAACGTGCCGCGATAAGACTGCATGCAGCTTTTTCTAAGAAATTACACTAGTTCATCCTGTAATTCAGTCATCCTGTTACTCATTCATCCTGTACCTCACTGAAGCGGTAACAGAGATACGACCCCATTTCGTTCGCTTCCATCTCTGCAGTGTACGTTTAGCGCTTGCCCTTCTTCGCAATAAGCTTTTTCAACGATAGCCAACGCCACATTTTTTTCTAATCGAGGTGACCAGATCGCTGTTGTCATGTGCCCAGCAAACGTATCGTTGACTGTAAGCGCCCAGGATTTCTCAACAGGCGGTGTTTTATCACCGTCAAACAATATGCCTCTAATTTTTCGTTCTGGACCTTGCTTGCGTATCTTTGCCAGCGCAGTTTTACCGATGTAATCGAGATCCTCATCAAAACAACAATAGGCTTCCATTCCACACTCAAGCGGATTGTTGTCACGAGTCATCTCGTTGCCATACGAGAGCAATCCGCCTTCCACGCGCTCAATCAGGTTTGGACTACCAGGCGACATATTGAATGGCTGCCCCGCTTCCCAGAGCGTATCCCATAACGATAAGCCTTTTTTACTGTCATCCAGATAAAGCTCAAAACCACCTTGTCTGCTGTATCCGGTACGTGACACCAGTAGCGGATGCCCACGAAAGTCCACCCAGGTGAACTTGAAAAAACCGAGATCCCGCAAACTCTCACCAAACACGCTCGCCATAACATCGTCAGAAGACGGTCCTTGCACAGCAAGCGGAGACACATCAGGCTCGGTAACAGACACGTCCAGTGCGTATCCCAAGGCCAAACCCTTCGCCCAGAGCAAAATGTCGGCATCTGCTATCGAAAGCCAAAACTTATCTTCAGCAAGCTTCAGAATAATGGGGTCGTTAAGCATGCCTGCATGCTGATCAATGATTGGCGCGTAATAGCACTGTCCAACAGCCGAATTTCTCAGGTCGCGTGGTGTCATCAACTGGACCAACCGTGCAGCATCTTTTCCCTCGAGCTCCACTTGTCTTTGACAACTGACATCCCACAGCTGCACGTGTTTTCTTAAATGCCAGTAGTCCTCCTCCAAAGAGCGACCAAATCCTTTTGGCAATACCGTGTGATTGACAATTGAATAATCTGATACTCCTAACGCTTCCACCCTGGGTGTGTACGGTGTTGATCTCTGACGACGCGATACAGACAGTCTCGCAGGCCGTGGTTTTTCACTCGCTAAATTGTCCACGACACTCACTCTTTCTCAGGCTGAGAGGCCCAGGTTGAATAACTGTACGGCGATAAGATAACCGGCATGTGGTAGCGTGCGTCATGATCTGGCATGCGCAATCGCAATACGATTTCATCAATGAAATTTGGACATACCACACCTTGACGTTCCCAGTAGTTAGCCGTCTGTAATCTCACCTCGTAGCGATCGTCAGGGTGCATGCCAGACAAGTCAACAGATTCAGATAACCGACCTTTACTATCCGTTGCGACCGAGAATAACTCTATGCCAGAGCTTAAGTTCACCAGTGTGAATAGAATGTCAGCGGCATGGGTGCCGTCTTGACTACTCAGCGTATGCGAAGTGATAGTTGCCATTATTCAATCGATGCCTTATCGCGTTTATCGGAGGTCGCAGCTACGATGGGTGATATGACACCACGACATTTAACATTTACACAGGCAGTTTTGCCTGATGCCATTGCGCGTTGCAGCGCAGGTGCTAGCTCACTGCGTTTGGTCACAAGTTCACCGTGCCCACCCAAGCCTTCAAACATAGTGTGAAACGGAATATCACGAAAGTCTGTGGCAAAGTGTTGACCGTTCTCAAATAAGCGCTCCTGTTGTTGGCTAATGCAATCTAATCCACCGTTGTTGTCGATGACAACTGTAATTGGCAAGCCCTCTTGAAACGCTGCCTCAATCGACAAGCCCCCCGATAGAAAGGCACCGTCTCCCGAGACAACCACCACATTACTTTGAGGTTGTGTGGCCTTAGCAGAAATACCAAAGCTTACGCCAACACCAAGCAGTGAATAGTTACCCGGATGCAAAATGCCAGCAAGCTTCTGACCACGCCACCCTGTCATATTCACAGCAATCTCATTCCAGAAATGTGTATTTCCTCCATCAAACACTAACCAATCGTCATCTGCCAACTCAGCTTGCACATCGAGGGCAAGTTGTAGCGGATGCATCAGCTTACCCGCAGCCTCATCTGCGGTGGTTTGTTCAGCGATATGCTTCTCCCACTCCTCAACCCAATGTTTCCGTCGCTGTTTTTGCAGATCAAACCAGTCCGGCCAGGTTTTGCCAATACCTTTTAAGGCCTGCAGAAACGCGCCTGGATCAGAAAGCAAGATTTCATCGGCCGCGTAGTTGTACTCAAGCTCTTCTGGGCTGCCGTTTATACAAATTAGAGTGCTGTCTTTAGTGAAAAACGGAGGATTACCAAAATTCATTTGATTATCAAGCCGGCCACCAATCATCAAAACTACATCAGCCTCCTGAATCGCTGGTTTTGATGGATGATACTGATGAAAATCGGCAAGCCCCATATAAGCTTCACAGTGTTCGGCCAAGAGTTTTGTGTGATACGGGACATTGAATATCGGCACCCGCAATTCATGACCAACAGCTTCCAGGATTTTTTCAGCCCCAGACCACCAGATACCATGGCCACCAATAATCAACGGACGCTGAGCTTGTTTAATGATATCCAAAATAGTTTGTAACGCTGAAGGGTCAGGCCATGCTCGTTGCGTAGTTCGCGGTTTATTGCTCCAAGGGCGCTCATCGTCAGGAGCGTTTTCATCGAAGGATGAAAACATGATATCGACAGGCAAACTAATATGAACCGGACCTGGGTATCCACTGGTTGCCGCTTGCCAAGCGCGATCAACAAACTCCTCGATGCGTGCTCCGTCAGTAACTTGTACTGAGTATTTAACAAGTGGAGCGGCTATCGCAACATCATCAATTTCTTTAAATCCACCGGCACCTTGGCGTTTCAGGGTTGATGAGCCCGTAACAAATATAACCGGCGATCGTTCACCCCCTGCTTCTAACATTGCAGGTACCGCATTAGCAAAGCCCTCCGGCCCAACCAAACAAACCGTTGGCTTACGAGTTATGCGGGTGTGCCCATCAGCAAGATGCCCTGCTACTTGCTCGTGTGGGCAATTGATCACAGGCATCTGGCATTCCATGAATCCTTCAAGCGCTGGATTGCAAAACCCACCTGCTAGAGTGAATACATGCTCAACACCTTTTGCCTGAAGTGCCCGCGCGAGCTTAGCCCCACCCCGTATCTGATTTATCTCTGTCATGGTGCTACTGCCTAGTAATACTCTGAGGGTATTCTACAACTACTTATCTACGGTTCGGTCCAGTTTCACACTACACAGGATATAGGTGGTGGGAGTGCGGTTGGCTATACCGCACAGAACTGACAGTTAAATCCACCGCATCCGTGTATCTCTGATACCGCACTATCAATGCAAGGAGTGCAGGTGAGAACGACAACGTTTATTATTTTGATGATATCGCGATGACCAATCGATAGAATGAAGATAAGAATTCTTCAATTGTGGTTCTTCTCATTTATTATGGTTTAAACCACTCGTTGCTCGCGTAATTTTTGCTTGGCTCGATTTTTAGCAGATTGCCTGTTGATTTCTTCCTGCAAGCCTCTAGATAGTCGGTGCAGTCTGTCAATGTCTGCATACTGTTCCGCGTTGACTTTTAGCGAGTCAGACAAAGCCTGATTGAGCGATTGGGCATCAGCTTTATAGTCTTTGAGTATCGAGCATAAGCGCTTCAATCTGACCAATTCTCGATCCTTAGCATTTAATTCGCGTTCCAGTTCATAGATTCGATCAAGGTGACGCACTCGTTCAGGAGTGTATGCCCGTGGCTCACCAGTAAAACTCGAATTCCTGGCGCTATTTTCGTTCATACCGTTAAAATAATATGTGGAAGAACGTGCATCGACGCTTGCTAAAAAAAGCTTGAGACCGCGGGATATTGGTTTGCACATCTGAGGGTTCAGGAATTTTCGTGTCATTCCAGTTGGTGGAACTTTGTCGGTTTGATATAACGAACCAAACGGCAATGGCGGCCAAGCATAAACCTCCAAAGTCCACAATAGACAGACGTTCTCCAAACATAAAGTAAGCAATTACCATAGTCGCTGGAGGAGAGAGATAACCTAAGCTCGCGACTTTTGTCGCTGACAGTTTCCGCAGCAAATAAAACATCATGCCGTAGGCACCCAAGGAAACTACGATAGCCAACCAGACAATTGAAAAGATGAGCTCCAGACCCCAATGAGCCTTAAAACCTTCAACCGTGACCGCGAAAGGCACTAAAACTAACAAGGTGCTAGAGCAATGAATCAAAATAACCAACGATAAGGGAGCGGGTTCTACTTGGCACCGCTGAGCGTTCAAGTTGATTCGACGATCTATCAGACTGGCCAGACTCAAGGCTAGTATCGCGACAAAAGACAATACATAGGCAATCGCTGCCCCGCCCATAGCAATCTTGTCGTACACCACCAATAGGACAGCAGTCAAACCGAGTGCAAGTCCAAGCCATTGTTGATAGAGAGTGCGTTCTCCTGAAATTCTGAACGACAAAGTAGCCGTAATCATTGGTTGTAACGTTGTGATAAATGCCACAAGCCCTGCAGACACTCCAAGCAACAGTGCGTGGTTTCCAGTTCCTAAAAATACAGCGTGGCAGAGAATGCCGACGCTCGCATGTAATATCAGTTGAGAGCGTGGAATTAACCGCCACCCATTTTTAAAGGTTACAAACGCTACAAGAAGCGCAACCACCAGCGCATAACGATAGACAAGTAGCGTGAACGGACCTGCGTATTCTTGGCCATACTTTGAACCTATCCAGCCAGAACTCCACAGCAGCACGAAAACTAAACAGGCAAGCAAATATTTGTAATTAATCATGCTGAATACATCTAAACAATCAGTCACTTTTATAAACTGAGCGCAAGAGTACCGGTAAAGAGAAAAAATTGATTACAGCTTTTAGTCTAATAATTAATCACTCAGTTAGTTAACGGTGAACCAGATCAAATATTGCAACTGCGTTACTATCATTTTGTATGGAATTGATTGTGATTAATAACACTTTTTCGCGAGGGAACATAAAAGTACCTACCCGCACTTTATGCTTTTGCATTGCGTGTGTCGTCATGGTTAACCTGCACCATTTTCGCTCGTGTAATGCTACTGACTATTTAAGCCAATATCTGCCAAACATCTTTCCAACATCAGTCGATGTATCAGGAAACTAGTATGGATAACTACGACATCAATCTACACCTACACCCGTTAGTCAGTCCTGATTACGAGGCTATTCAAGACGACCCAGCATTCGACCCTGCTATTCATCTAGCCCTTGAGGAACCAGCTACCACACTCAGCCTAGATGACTTCGGTTACGGTGACGAGATTGCTGGCACTACACCCACGCAAGTAGCAGCGACATCTTGCTTCCGGGTACTGAGTGATGAAGGTGCCGAAGCTATGTATCACGTCTGCAAACAGCTAGAGGCTTACACAACTTCTAATCCTCGGATCGCTCGCAACACACGTGGCGGAGTGTACAGATCAAAGTTCTTACGCGACTTCAGTATGTGTAAAGACTACATTGAGCACTTGTCGGCCATTATGCAAACCCCCTTGCTGCCCATAGCAATGGGACATCAAATCGCACATCTAAATTATCAACCACTGACTGTCGGTAAAGACGTGGACAAATGGCACCACGACACACTACAGGTAGATACGGTGATGTTTGTTACTGACCCAAGATTAGTTGATGGCGGAGAGTTTCAATACTTCAAAGGTACACGTGAAGAAATGGCCGAAATTCATGCCACTGGTAAATCCTTTCCACATGAACGTGTCGAATCCCCTGAAATGCCCGGTCCAGGTTATGCGGTGTTGATGCAAGGTAATTATGTGGTTCATCAAGCGAAGGGTTTACGCGAAGAAGGAGAGCGTATTACCTTAGTCAACGGCTTCAGCTATGCAGATCGCGACACCCCGGACTACACCGCCCTTGGGCAGCTATTTCATGCTGATCCACCTCCAATAGCTTCAGCGGAATACTCACGTCATATAGCATTGCGATGCGGGCGAGAACTCGAAGAGATAATCAATAACCCTAGATTTAACGACTCACCGATGGAGCATGCGCAGCGTTTGGCC
>CAZQOI010000028.1:26956-35342 GCA_964594905.1 uncultured Granulosicoccaceae bacterium | reverse complement strand
ACGCTCACCGTACAGCTTGCAGCAGATCAATGCGATGCGCGAGTACTGGGATTGCAGACCCGGAAGAGCGGAGGGCGATGATCCCATCCGTTTCTCGTTTCAGAACTTCAAGGGCGGTGTGGGAAAAACTACGCTGGCCTGTCACTGCGCACAGTATCTGGCACGTGCCGGGTATCGAGTTCTGCTGGTCGATTGTGACAGCCAGGGATCCTCGACCGTGACCTTTGGCTATCACCCCGATGCGGATATTGAAGGGGACGACACCTTATTGCCGTACCTGACAGGGGATCAGGACTCATTAGAGTACGCAGTACGGAGCACGCATTGGGACGGGCTGGATTTGATCCCGGCGAATCTCGATCTGTATTCGGCGGAGTACTATCTGGCAGCGATGGGCCGAGATGGGGGCGGGGACTGGATCAGCCGTTTGGATCAGGGACTGGCAACCGTGGAAAATGCATACGACATCGTTCTGATCGATCCACCACCGGCGCTTGGAATGATCTCACTAAGTGTACTTCGAGCGCTTGATGGACTCATTGTGCCAACACCACCAGCGATGTATGACTTTCATTCCACGGGCTCTTTCTTTCGTATGCTGGAGGAGGTGATGGAGACGGTCGGTAAACACCTGGGCGCACCGGTCGAACTCGACTTTGTGAAAATCCTGGTCTCCAAACACATCTCCGGGCGACAGGCCCATGAGTTTGTTCGAGGCTTGATGGCTGAATCCTATGGCAATAACGTGTTGCTCAATCCTTTCGTGCAGTCCGCCGAGATCGATAACGCTAGCAGCGAATGGAAAACCGTCTACGATCTTGAAGGACCAACGTCATCGCGTCAAACCTATCGACGGTGTCTGGAATCGATGGATGCGGTGTTTTTCGAAGTCAGTGAATTGATCGAGGCGGTTTGGCAAGCGCGGCGTAGTGAACGAAAACTGTCCTTGACCATGCCCGCCAGTGCCGCTCGAGAGGATCTAGTTCCAGCGGAAAGTATGTAAATTTACATACTCTTAAGTCATTGATATTTAAGGATATTTTGCCATGAGAGCTAAAAAAACCAATCGATTCGCTGATCTCAAGGAAAAAGCGCTTGGAGGTTCAGCATCAGATGAAGCGTCAATAAACCGCCGGAGAGCATCCGCCCGATCATCCATTCTCGATAAACGCCAGGAGGCGGTCGCGGATATCACCTCGGGGCGCGCTCGCACCATTAAGGTCTTCGGGCACGATCCTGCGCGCATTCGCCCCTGGGCGGGACATAACAGAGACTATGGTGCACTCTCTAAAGAGCGTTGTCAGGATTTAATCGAGGGCTTTCGACGGGCCGATCAGCAGTTTGCTGCGATCGTGCGAAAGGTTACCGACAGCGAGGACTTTGACTACGAATTTATTTGTGGTGCTCGGCGTCACTGGACGGCCAGTTATCTTAAACGTGACTTGATTGTTGAGGTGCGCAGTCTGGATGATCGGGAAGCGTTCCTGTTACAGGATATCGAGAATCGCGATCGGGAAGACATCAGCGATTACGAGCGGGCGTGTGATTATGCTCGAGCGCTACCGGTATATTTTAATAACATCAAGTCGCACATGGCCGAGCAACTGCAGATTGATCAGGGAAATTTTTCACGCTTTCTGGCGCTCGCAGAATTACCCAAAGAGATCGTCGAGGCGTACGCTGATATTCGAGAATTGCTCACGCACCATGGCACGCAGTACGCCAAATTTCTCGATGATCCGAATGCGAAAAAGCGTCTTCTGGCATCGGCAAAAAAGCTGAAAGGGCAGGGCGCTTCCGGCAAAGTGGTGATGGCAACGTTACGACAAGCGGCTGCAGGACCTGGCAGGCCCAACAAACAGGTCACCGCTGTTCAACAACACGAACGCATTGCCATCAAGCAGGGCAGGGCGGGGGAGTACACGGTCTCTTTCCGAGTACCCACCACCAACACTCAAGAGGGACTCCTTGAGATTCGTCGCGATCTATTGAACTTGATTGACGAGCTGACACAGGAGAGCACCAAAGCGAGTAAGGGAAAAATGGAATCGCCGGTTAGCTAATGACCGGCATGTCCACGGCAGTGACAGTGAATACAGATCAAGCCAGGACAACGAATTACTAAAAAACTGACCAGGAGGTCAAGGCCACGATGGCTAAAAAGGATTGGGCATTGGGCAGAAAACGACGGTGCACTGATTTGGCAACGTCACTGCAATGAACGGGCTAATGAGGGAGCGGCTGGGAAGTGCTCGGGGTATCGTTTATCTTGGGCTGCTGATATTGGTCTCTGTGTGCTCAGGTTTATTGGTGGTACGCAGAAGCTTATCGGCAACACTCAATTTACATGCTTTACCAGATGCCTCATTAAGTGGTTACGCGCAGGCGCTGGTTGATCCTGTTCAGTGGAGCCTGCTACTCGTTGAGCGTTCCCCGCAACTGGTGCTCAAGGCATGGGCGATTGGATTTCTTGGTCTGATTGTGGTGATGCTCCTGGGCGTTGCGCTACTCCTGTTGCTGCTCAAACGCACCACCGCACGCGAAGGACACGGTTCGGCCAGGTGGGCAACGCGAGCCGATATTGTCAGGGCAGGGCTTCTCGAATCACACGTGACCGGTACCTCGTTAATTGTCGGCGGCTGGCAGGATCCGACGGCCAGGAAGAATGCCAAACCTGAGTACCTGGTACACACAGGGCCAGAGTCGGCGACAGCGTTTGCACCGTCAGGTTCAGCAAAGACAGTTGCGCTCGTGATTCCAAACCTGCTGTGCTATGAATCGAGCGCTTTTGTCATGGATGTGAAAGGGGAGCTCTGGCGCGCCACTGCAGGATACCGACATACTGTCCTCGGCCAAAAAGTCTTGTTTCATGATCCGTCGTCAAGCAATCCTGACGGAGCCCGGTTCAATTGCCTTGAAGAGGTGAACATCGATCAGGACACGGCGGTCAAGGATGTGCAGATGATCGCGGTGTATTTGATTCCGTCATCATCGGATCAAACGCAGAATGCGCACTTTGAAGACTCAGCAAGATCGCTCGGGGTTGCCGTGATTCTGCACGAGCTCTCAAAGGCGTATCACAACGGCAAGCGATCAACCAATATTGCCTCCGTGTTGTCCGCGATCACACAGGTTGATTCAACGATCAAGGAGTATCTCAGGGAAATGGTCGAGTACCGCCTTGGTAACGACAATATCGCCAGAGTGATCAGAGAGACCGCAACGGAAATGCTCGGGCGAGAGGAGCGGGAATTCTCCGGGGTGATCTCCTCATTGATCACCCCGTTGTCAATCTTTCGAGATCCTGTGCTGGCGGCGGCAACGGCGAGCAGTGATTTTAAAATTCTTGATCTCGTCGAGTACCCAGATCGCATGACGCTATATCTGACGATTCGCCCATGTGATCGTGACAGACTCAAGCATTACTTTGCGCTGTTTATAAATCTGATGTTTCGGCGGCTGACCTCGGAGATGTCACAAGAGATAGAACACCGAAATGAGCTTCTACTCATGCTCGAGGAATTCTCCAGTATGCCGCCACTGCCCGTGGTTCAGCAATCGATGGATGTCATGCGAGGCTTTGGCCTGAAGGCGTTTATTATTTTGCAGGACGTTGAATCACTTAACGCACTCTATGGACAGAACGAGACGTTTACGTCCAACAGTAAAGTGCAAATCGCCTACACACCATCAAAACCAAAAACCGCGCAATTGATCTGTGACATGGTGGGGACGACAACTGTCACAGAGCTCACGGGAAGTCAGCAGCGAAAGCTTGCAGCGCTACTGCCCTCGAGCGAGAATCACGCCGAGGGCGTGCATTCCCGAAAGCTACTTACCCAGGACGAGGTCATGCGCCTAGGTGTTCCAACGTTAAACGCAAAAAACGAAATGATTAAAGCTGGCGAGACGCTGGTCTTTGTCAGAGGTTGCAGACCGATCAGAGGGATTCAGACCCCGTATTTTTTCGACAACGAGCTCAAACAACGCGCAGAGATAAGCGCACCGAAAAAGTCATCCCAGGTACCGCACACAGAGCCAATCGGTGACACCGTTCAGGATATCGATGATCAATTGGATCGAGAGCATGAACAACGAAACATAGAATTCGTTGAATAAGTGATCTCAGTTGACGATTTACCTACGATTTCTTACTGCTTTTTCTAATAGATCCATATTCGGTCACCGAATTTGCTTTCTTAGTACTGGTTATTGCAGGCAGAGGGCTATTCGTGCACTCTTCTCAACACCTATATATTGTGAACATACGGGGTTACGAGCCACAACACTAACTAAGACCCCAAACTACCTGTGACACGAATCACTACGCTATTGAAATTTTAGGGTCGTTCATCATTACAAACACAAATAGTGTTCTCGTGGGAATGTCTATTCCCGCCGTCCCCTAGCTCACGGCTCGAGCTAACCGATTGTGCAAAGGTACTCCATCAAAAATACTGATATATGTGAAGACAGCTTGCTTTATGGGAGAAGATTACAACTAAAACATCTCGGGATTAACATTTTCCTACAACCCTGCAAAAGGATGAGCGACTAAAGTCGCCATTTATGGGGAGCCCAAGGAAGCGTGCCCCTAGTAATGATGTTTTATTTTTTCGATTTTCCAAGAATCTCACCTGTTTCTAAGTACCTCAGGCGTGTTAAGCATTTCCCCCTGGTCCTATTGCTTATACCATTAGCAATTCCCAGTGCCTTTTCCCAGGATGTCAATGTCGAAGGCATTGAGTTCGCAGTAGAGAAACTTGATACGCAATGGACACCGGGGGAGCGGTATAACGGACTTAACGGTACGTTGAATTACGCTCACACAGACCTCTATTTGCCCGGTAATGGAAAACTTCCTATTGAAATAGTGCGCCGATTCGTACAACGTTCGGACAGTCTCCACAGCAGTTTCAACGCGATATCAACGTTTGGTCACATGGGATTGGCTATTCCCACGGTGACGTACTCTGGTACTGAAGGTATCTGTGGAAAAAGAGGGCATGTTGGCGATACGTCTACACTAAAGTCCCCATTGACTTTTCGGGATGGGGAAGTACAAAAAGTGTTCTTTAGTACCGCAGATCGATCTCACTTTGAAACCCCCGACGGATGGCAAATGGAGTGTGTTTCAGACAGGGGAGCGTTGATCTACGATCAGGATTTTTACGGTACGCTGATAGTGAAAAGACCTGACGGGATCGAGTACGACATGAGGGCCGTTAGCGGATCGGTAGTGCCCAACTTTAGAGTTCGCAAAATCACAGACCCCTACGGCAATTCACTTACCTATAATTACTCGGCTACAAAATCTAGAAATAGTACGATCCGGGTTGGATTCGCCAAGCTTGATTCGATAGTTGCTAATGATGGTCGAGTTGTCAATATTTCATACGTTTATAAAATCGTCGATCACAGTGAAAACAACAATCGTTATTACGCTCCTCGAATTGTAGCGATCGAGACTAATAGCAGCGTAAACCCGATAAAACTCAAATATAAGTATCCCAGTGATGGCACCATTGAGATAATCGAAAACGATACGGCAAAAACCACAATCAAGATGTCAGCTGGCAAGATCAATAGCATCAAGTATCCAACGGGTGGCACCGTGTCCTATGCCTATCAGGATAGGATCTGGAGTGCAGGCAACAGATACCATACACTCAAAAGGCGTACTACGTCAGATGGACTGACCTACGATATTACGTACAGAGATAATGGCGACGACACATTTATTCGTCGCATAAAGACACCGAGTGCGTGGATGGAATACCTGTATGGTAAACCAAAAAAAGCTAATAACTTCGGTAGAATTACAAACCATACTATTGATAGTGGTCGTCTGAAACAAAGCAGACGATATGATTATGGAAGCGGGAATAGTCCTGGTGAATTATTATTAAGTACTGATTATAAATTTGTTAATCTGTCAAGTGCGGCGGTAAGAGATCAGTTGCAACAACTCGTTGTTCCAAGAAAGACTACGGTGAGCATGAACTACAGTGGTGCGCAGAAAGCAAACTCTGTCTTCACGCGAGAAAACAAGACGTTTGACAGATGGGGTTTACCACTTCGAGTCGAAGAAACTACTGGCGGTAACTCAAAAAAAATCAGTACCTACGTTTACAGAAACAATAATTTCTCACGCCACATTTTGGGCAAACTGACCTACATGGTTCGAGGCGGTGATACCCAAAGCTATTCGTATAATTTGCAAGGTGATGTCACGAGCCACACGATCAATGGAATTACGACTCAATATACCTGGCATACCAATGGCGCTAGTAAGGGTGAGTTGGCTACCCGGAAAACTGCGACCAACCGTGTCACTTATTTTAAGGAATACAAGCGTGGTCAGGCGCAGAGAATTACTAATCCATCAAACTATTCTCAAAATCGAATTATCAATGACAATGCGACGGTAGCGCGAGAGACGCGATGGGTAGAATATCTTCCGGCTGGTTTCCAGGGTCAACCTGCAAATAAATACATTTATGATAATCGAAGACGTCTAAAGCAAATAGATCCTGTACGGCACGACTCTGCAAATATCATCCACAAATGGCTTAGCAACAAATCGGTAGATATAACCGATGGCAATAATTCGCGCTATATAAAATCTGAACGATTTGACGGTTTTGGCAGAACTATAGCGAAGGGAACCTTTGATCGAGATCAGTCACGCTGGAGTACTGTGAAATACGAATACGATGCACAAGGACGTCTGATTTTTGAATCCTATCCACGTAATACTTCCGCTGCAGCCATCATCTTCAGAAACTCATTGACGGGGATCCATTATCGTTATGATGCGCTCGATAGGCTTGAAAGTGTTACCAAAGAGGAGAATGAAGGTAACCATTCAGTGATGACATATACCTACGGGCACGTCTCGGGCGGAGATTTGAGTATTACGGAAAAAGACGGTCGAGGGTTTAAAACAACGACGAGCTATCGATCATACGGCGAACCGCATTACCAGTGGCCAATAAGAATCGTCCAGGCTGACGGTCAGACTACTGTTATATCACGTGATGCAATCAGTGGTCGTGTGAATAACTTCAATCGCGGTGGACAAACCACACGTTACACGTACAACAGTAAAAAGTTGCTGGAATCTATTACACAAAATGAAAATGGAAAAACAACGTTCAGCTACTACCCTGATGGCCTTCTGAAAAAGCGTACTAACAATGGGCGCGTGGTTGAATTTAAGTATTACCCTGATGATCTGATACGAAAAGAGATATACACGGACAACTCAAAGGAATCGGTGACGCGAGAGTTTCAATACGACACGTATAGAAACCTTGAGTATGCCATAACCACTAGTCCCAGCGGGTCTCAAAACAACACGATGTACTTTACGTATGACGAGGGCGACAATGTCAAGACACAAACGCTCACTATTGATGGTGCTCGCTACGAAATGCAATTTGATTACGATGAGATATCAGGGCTCAGTGAAATTACATACCCCAATAATCGAAGTTATGCGTTAAACCCCAATGGCATGGGGTACCCTACCGCCATTCGCGAAATTGGCGGGCAGCGAAAGACTATCTATAGCCTGATTCAGTACAACCACAACAACACCATGAAACTGATGCGGCGAAATGGGCATCAAGTGAAAAACGAGCTGAATAGCGGTCAGCGACCTTTTAAGTATCGGGTACAGCAATATGGCAACGGGCAATCCAGAGCGCTTGGTGAACGTCGATATCAGTACGATCGATCAGCGAATATTGCTCGCATTGACGATACAGTGGCAAAGCGCTATATGTCATTCACCTACGACAGCAGGAACCGTCTGATAAATGAAAATATCAGTGATGGGCCTAATTGGTCCTATGGATACTTGAATAACGATAATATGAGTTGGGCCCAGCACGGTAACGTGAGATCCAACTATGAATACAACTCAGTAAATAAACGATTAACTGGTGTGAGAACCGGAAGTGTGCATCGGCGGTACGAATACGATAATCACGGCAATATGAAGACCCATGAGCGCTTGCTTGGATCGTCTTCAAAAATCACTCGTCAGTTGACATACAACGCTGCCAATCAGCTGACGGCTTACGGCAATGATACAAACTACAGCTATGATGCGCGAGGGCTCCGTGTTAAGCAGGATCGCAATGGGTCCATTTATACGCTCTACGACCCAAACGAACGACTGATCTATCGGTATGACAGTCAGTCGAAAGTATCCAGTGAATATTTTTATGTCAAAGACAAGCTGGTTGCCCGAAGGGACGAGGATAAGAATACTACTCAGAACGATCCTGCAACGGATCAATCAGGTATCAAGGTATCAGGCATGACAATCACCTGGCCAGATGACGGCTGGTATCAGGTACAAACGTCAGATGGCAGT
>CAZQOI010000028.1:0-26856 GCA_964594905.1 uncultured Granulosicoccaceae bacterium | reverse complement strand
CAGGAGGGCGCTCTTGTACTGTCCCTTCAGCAGGCACTTATATCGTCATCAACCACAGAACGGGTGCTCGAGTTCCAACTGTGGTCAGTTCAGCTGGCTCAGAAACCGGTATCAGGGTTTCTGGGAGGACAATCACCTGGCCAGATGACGGCTGGTATCAGGTACAAACGTCAGATGGCAGTAAAGAAATCTGTTCAGGAGGGCGCTCTTGTACTGTCCCTTCAGCAGGCACTTATATCGTCATCAACCATAACAAAGGTATCAGAACGAATACCCGCGTTAAATAACGATCATCCGTGAGATGAGAATAAGTAACGATGTTTGACATGTTTGGTAATAACAACAAAAAAATACAGTGGGAGAATCCACGAGTGAAAACGTTTCGAAGCTTGACACGGTATTTGTACATTGTGTTGTTTTGCTGGTTTGTTAGCGCGACTACAGCCCACGCAAACAATCGCGATGAAGTAATTTTCTTCTTTAATGATGCCCTCGGTTCAGCAGTAGCGGCAGTCAACGAATCCGGGGATCTTTGTTGGTCGGAAGAGTACACCGCCTACGGGGACAAGACCCTCAATGAAGATCTTTTCCCTGACGTTGGCGGTTGTGGCATTCTTGGGGAGGAACGTGGTTTTACTGGTCATACCGAGGATGTAAACTCGGATCTGGTTTATATGCAGCAGCGCTACTACGATCCCAGCATAGGTCGGTTTCTGTCAATTGATCCTCGGGAGGCAGATCCCAATCAGCCGATGACCTTCAATCGGTACGCCTATGGGAACAACAACCCGTATAAGTACACGGATCCGGATGGGGAATTTGTCTTTGTAATCCCCATCCTGACATTTTTGGCCAAAGAGGCCGTTGCTGAAGTCGCTAGTCGCGCAACTGATGGTGCGACAGATTTTCTTTCCACTCGTCGAGCTGTGACAAAACTGGCAAAAGCCGCTGGCAAAAGAATAAGAAGGACAAGCGATAATGTTCCAATGAGGACACCTGCGGAATCTGTTTTCGACCCACGGGGGACGGCAGGAGCAGCAAAAGCTTTCACTTCTATAAAAGGTCGTCTCAAAGCGGCGCAGCTACCTACCACAGGAAAAATTCGATTTGTACCACAGAAGGGATATAACCCATCAAATCCATTGGCGCGAGGACCAAACAATGGGTTTATTGATCGCTTTGGTAATGAGTGGGTTCGAGGGCCATCTCGGACTAAAGGGCAGGCGTTTGAATGGGATGTCCAACTTTCCAAGACTGGCCGGGAAAAACTGGGGTGGGCCACAAGGGATGGCAGCCATGCCAATGTTTCTTTGGATGGGCGTATTACACACAGGTAAAACTACGATGCAAGCTCTACACAAGTTCTATGACGTTGTACTTATTAACTCTGAAAGAAAAACTCTTGCTGAAATAGATGGTCAAAAGGGCTCTATTTTGGGAATGGCTGAAAACGACCAAGGTAATTGGTCGTATTCAGTCCATATGCTGAACACGGAAGAATGTTGGGACGTGATGGAAAGTGAGCTTGAAGCTACGGGCGAGTCAATGAAGAGGGAAGACTTTTATGACGGGGATTCGGTAACAGTAGGGGTTAATGCTGAGACAGGGGAAGGTTCTTTTAAGCGACAGTAGCACGGATGTTCCAAACCAAGGAGAGAATCTATACAGGGGGATGAGAGAGGGTTCTAGCGGACCTTTTTACACAATCAGTGTAAGTTCAAAACTAACTCCCATGAGTTCTTACTCATTATAAAGATTGATGTCTATGTCGCTGAATGTTTGATGCAAGTTATAAACGATAAGAAAAATAGTGCTTAAAAACTGAACGGCAATTGATGATAAATGCAGGTAGAAAAAATAAATTTCTTGCGGTATGGTGACTTCAAGGAAGTTATTGCGCACTTGGTGACAAAAAACAGTCCCATCCAATAACACTCGAAAGACCAGCGCTGACGATGGAGAGATGTGGCGTGATAGGGATTGAAAATGGACTCAATCGGCAAGGAGGCGACCCGTTTAATCTTCCGAGTGCGGGTAATGTCAACGACAGCGGTTGCGTCGCACCGTGATCAATCAGACTCCTGAATCACTGGGGTTTATCCGCTCGAAGACGTGCTCATTCCAGAGTACGCGACGTTCACTGGCGCTATTGCGCGGAGTTTTCAAGCCATTTAGATTACCTTTCTCAGCCGTTCACGCGTTTGCGCAGGCTCTTTCGGGCACACAGCCTACGATGTCCGCGAGACAACGTAGCTGCCAACACACAGCACATGCTTGGCAAAAGCCAACGTTGATGCGCGATAGAGCGCATTAACACCATGCCAAGAACCGTGTCGCTCTTCTTAGTCAATACCGCCTTAGTGTTTACGGTGATGCTGGTGTTTGGGCTTCGCATTAACATATCAAACAGCTTCCCAGTAGGCGTCTACAAACGACACCCGTTAACTGTCGAGCGATTTGCATTGGTCGAATCATGCCTACCAGAAGCGATATCGCGACTGATGGTTAACCGCCAGTACATACCCGATCGGGGAGATTGTGGTGGATATCCGCCGTTGATCAAAAAAATATTCGCCGTCGAAGGCGATGTGATCAGAGTCGCTCACACGGTCGCGATCAATGGCAATGAGATAGCCAACACATCTGTAATGAGCGCTGATGCGGATTTAAGACCGTTGGTTTCAGCGGATAGCACGACCGTTGCGTCCGATCATGTTTGGTTGATGTCAGATCATCATAGGCAAAGCTTTGATGCTCGCTACTTTGGTCAAACCCACATAAGTTTGCTGCGCGGTGGGCTGGAACCGGTGTGGACATTCGAATAACGCTCGCGCTCAGCGCGATGGCTGGGGCGGTGTTTGCGCTCAACACTACTTCTTTGCAGAGTCTCGCGCTGTTGATAGTACCGTTGGCGTGTTGCAGACCAAGACTTCAAGCTTTGCTGACACTCTCGTGCTTTTATGCCGTGGCGTGTCTCCCTGCTGCTTGGGTCACACAGGCGTACTCGAATAGTCTACCTGTCACCATTGCCGTTTACGTATCGCTTGTTGTGATCAACACAGCGTTGGTCGGCATCGCGACCTACCAGCGTCACCTCTCGTGTTCGATAGCGGTTCCACTGGCGTTAATGGTGCTGTCGATACCGCCGATGAGTTATATCAACCCGGTCAGTGTTGCACCGCTAGCGGGTTGGTTGTTCGAAGGCATGGGCCTGTTAGGTCTTATGGGTTTGTTTGTACTCATTGGAGCCTCGATCGCGTTTAAGAGATGGGGAGCGCCAGCGCTACTGTCAGCGATCGTGTGTTTGTTCTCGATCAATGCAGCTTTCGCGAATGAAGTACGTGATTCAATTACAGGCATCAGTGTGAGTCGCCCTTTTGATGCTCGACTGCATGATGGTGTGATGCGACAGGCTTACCGTTACGAAGAGAGGGATCTGATCAAGCGCAGCGACACCAGAATCGTCGTGTTACCCGAATCAGTGTTTGGTGTCTGGGATCAGGAGGTCAGTGACATCGTCACCGATCCAAGCCGTATCGTGTACGGAGGCGCGAGACGTTATCTTGATAAACAATCGTATATCAACACGGTTGTTGAGGCGAGAACAGGTGAGGTGGTCTACGAGCAACGAAACCCACCGTCGATCCCAGGGCGTCACGTCGCTGTAGCGGTCGCGGGACGCGGTAAGATCAAGGAGACAGGGGTTGCCTTTCTCCTGTGCTACGACTTACTGAACCCATGGATCGCGATTGATGCGTTTAACCAGAACGCCGATTCAGTTGTCTGGATGTCAAATCTTAGTTGGTTTCGCTCCCCGTATCTTGAAAGGCGAATGCGCAGCGTGGCACATGCATGGGGCCGTCTCTTTTCAACAGTACCAGCGTTGGCGGTGCTTCGCCATGATTGAGTTTGCACTGCTTGCGCTCTGTCTTGAACACGGCATCGATCATGATTTGATCCGAGCCATTGCGAAACAAGAATCCGCCGGGCAGCCCAATGCCTTTTATATCAACCAATGGGAGTTGACGCAGTTTCGCGATCTCTCAATTGAGGAGGCGGTGTTGGTTGCAGGGAAGATGGTCAAGTCGGGCTATACCGTTGATGTGGGGTTGATGGGTATCAACTCTCGCAATATTCACCGTGTTGGTGCAACGATTAGCCAAGCGTTTGATCCGTGCACCAACATCAATATGGGTGAGCAGATCCTCTTTGACAATATTCAGCGCGCAGAACGGAATGGGCATCAGGGGGATCATGCGATCAAAGTCGCGTTAAGTCTTTACAACACCGGATCACTCACACGAGGTTTCGACAACGGATACGTTGAAAAAGTGTGGACCCACTACACCAACACATTAACTTATCAGGCTTATCAGAGCGACATTACCGTTAAATGGAAACGCTTACACCAGGAACAGCCAGTCATTCGAGTTACGCCTAAGTGGTTGGAGAGCGTCGCTCATGAATAGTGCGCTCGGTGATGTGAATCCGACTCGGGCGTCGAATGAAAATCATTCGACCGAACGCCTGAAGTACAAAATGATCCGTGAATTGGGTCCTCTTCAACCGTATTTTGAACAAGACGATGTTCAGGAAATTTTTGTCAATAGCGACGGGAAAATATTCATCAATCGGGCAGGCGCTGACAAGGAGTATGTGGGCGTTATGCGTTCGGAGGACGTGGATGGGTTTCTGGCAAGCGTGGCTAGCTCTCTTCACACCACGATCACTCGAGCGAATCCAACCATAGACGGTATGTTGATTATCGATGGGAGTCGTATCAGTGGCGAGATCCCACCGATTGTCAAAGGCCCATCGATGCGTATTCGAAAGCATGCGAAGAAGATCATGCCGCTTTCGCGCTTTGTCGAACATGGCGCCATGACCGATGCGCAGTATTTAAAAATCCAAGGCGCGATTAAAACCAAATACAACATTGTCATCGTTGGTGGAACTGCGAGTGGTAAGACGTTTCTCGCCAATTCCATTCTTCGCGAAATATCGAACTTGATGAGCAGCGATCGCATACTCACAATCGAGGACACGCCTGAGCTCAACGTGAAAGCGGATGACTATTTGAGTTGGTTCATCACCGATGATGTCCCGATGCGAACGATGTTGCATCGCGCCTTGCGTGCCACGCCCGACAGAATCGTTGTTGGCGAGGTGCGCGGCGCCGAAGCTTATCAGTTACTCAAGATGTGGAACACCGGACATTCAGGGGGTCTGTGCACGATTCACAGCGATCGCGGAGAGCTCGATGGCTTGATGCGGCTGGAGCGAATGTGTGGCGAGAGTGATGAGGCAAAGGGCATGCCCGTGGAGTGGCTAGGGGAGTTGATTGGCAACGTTGTGCACATGCTGATCAATATTGTCAACGAAGGTGGTGTGCGCAAAGTGCATAGCATTGTGGAAGTACAGCGGTATCGAAAGGCTGATCATTCTTACGACGTTAACCTGTTTTAATCACGAGGACGAACAATGAAGTTATGCAAGGTTGTGGTAACACTCATTCTATGGGCATGGTGTACGGTAGCGATGGCCGCGGCGACCGGTGGTGGTGGCGGGCTTCCGTGGGAAGGGGGGCTGATCTCCCTGGTGAATTCATTCACCGGGCCGGTGGCCTATACAGTCTCCGTACTCGGGATTGTTATCGCGATCGGTATTCTGATCTTCGGTAATGATCTAAATGCGTTTGGGCGCACGATTGTGTTCTTGATTCTCGCAGCATCGGTGATTGTGACCGCGGCTAACACCTTGCAGTTATTCACAGGCGTTGGTGCAACTACCACACACGGAAGCCTTGCTCTTCTCGGATTCTTTTTTACATTAGTTGGTGTTCTGACACTCACTCAGGAGCTTTTTTTACGGGTCTTTCGAAAAAAGACCGGGCACCGTGAATTAAATAGTGTCGTCACCTAATCCGAGTTACTTGATTAAATGGTTTCGCGGTGAGCAATGAACTCACCGTGCACAAAGGACTTTGCATCATGAACCCCAAACGACAGATGCCGCTGCACAAATCCATGAATCGCAAGGCGACGCTGCTCGGCGTGGAGCGGATACCGGCAGCGTTGCTGTTACTCATTAGCGCCATACTGGTCTTCTCCGGCATGACCATCGTGACCTTTGTCCTTGGGGTGGCGATCTTTGTCCTTGGGCTGTTCGCACTACGAGAAATGGCCAAGGCGCATCCACAGATGACACATGTCTTTCCGCGCAATATCAAATACCGGCGCTTTTATCCCGCTCGTGTGGTGCACAGAGCTCCAGAGCCACACAGATCACTGATAAACAAAACTCGTTTGTTGATCAACCGTAACACCTGGACGCGATTCTCGTCATGGTTGATTGCGTGGGGTCTTGCACGCTGATGGGTCTTTTTACCAAAGATTCAGGCAGTGAGAGTTACTTTGATCTCCTGCAATTTAAACGCTACTGCGTTTTTGATGAAGGCATCATTGAAGGTAAGCGCGGTGAGCTGATGGCCGCGTGGAAGTACACCGGTATAGATGACGAGTCAGCTTCGAACGATGAACTCAATTATGTCTCGGCGCGCCTCAACAGCATTTTACGCACCCTGGGTTCTGGTTGGGCGATGTGGACGGAGGCCATTCGCGTGGAAACATCTGTTTATCCCAGTGCCGCAGAGTGCCATTTCCCGGATTCGATCAGTCGCATGATCGACCAGGAGCGGCGGATCGCGGTGCAAGAGCAGGATGCGCATTTTGAAACGGTGGCGTTTATCGTGTTGATGTACACGCCGCCCACCAAACTAAGTCGCCGCATCGCCGATGCGATGATCGATGATGATAGTGGTGAGGGCGTGTTGACAATTGAGGAGAAGACGCTTCAAACGTTTCGAAAAAACACGGCAACATTTCAGGCAGGGATTGAGTCGATATTTGACACACTTCGCCTCACACCTTATGAGGACGTTGATGGTTTTTACTATTGCCCGATTCTCCAATTGTTTCATTACTGCGCAACAGGCATCATGCGATCAGTGCGTGTGCCGCATCCATCGATTGCATTCGATGCGCTGATCGCCGGGCAGGATTTCTACCCCTCATTAACACCACGTGTCGGAGACTTGTTTATCGGTGCGGTGAGCATCGAGGGGATGCACACGTTTACAGAACCTGCGATGCTGGCAATCTTTGATCAGTTACCGCTTCGTTATCGCTGGAGCACACGATTTTTGTTTCTTGATCGGCACAAGGCGATTGCAACGCTTGAGTCCTCACGACGGAAATGGAATCAAAAACGCGTGGGGTTCAAGGATCAGTTGTTTCAGTCTGCCAATCCACAAATCGATCTAGATGCTGAGCGCATGGTTCAGGATTCGGACGAGGCGTTAGCGGAGATTCGTAGCGGTGATGTCAACGAGGGTTACTACAACAGCGCGTTTATTTTGTATACCGAAACCTTGCATGAACTTGAGCATGCGACCGATATCATTAAAAGTAAACTCGATTCACTTGGCTATGGCGCGAGAGTCGAACGGGTCAATGCGATCGAGACCTTCCTCGGGTCCGTGCCGGGTAATGGCTATACCAACATCGCCAGGATTCCGATTAACACAACTAATTTGGCTGATTTATTGCCCGTCGCTTCAGCCTGGCCAGGGGATCAATTTAACGATTGCCCGTTCTACGAGTCGCAGTCCCCGCCGCTGATTCAAGGGGAGACCCCGGGCTCGACCCCGTTTCGACTGAACCTGCATATTGATGATGTGGGCCATACGTTTATAGCAGGACCAACTGGCTCCGGTAAATCAACGCTCCTGGCATTGATCGCTGCACAACAACTGAAGTACCGGGATGCACAGGTATTTGTTTTCGACAAGGGGCATTCGATGTATCCACTGTGCAGCGGTGTCGGGGGCTCGCACTTTGACATCGGGTTCGAACAAGGTGACGGCTCTTTACTTCATCAGTTAATGCCGCTACAGGAGATCGATGCATCGCATGATTTTCTCTGGGCATGCTCCTGGATTGAATCGTGTCTCGAACTTCAGGGTGTGACTCTGAATGCGCCAATGCGGACCCTGGTGAATGAGGCCATGAACCGGCTGCGTGCCAGTCCGAATCGGTCACTCACAGAATTTGTCGCCAATCTCCAGGACCGTGAATTGCGTGAAGCGTTGAACGTCTACACGATTGCAGGCGATGGGGGAAAACTCCTCGATGGGGAAGTGGACACTGCGAATTGGTCGAACTTCAATGTAATCGAGGTAGGACTACTGATGGAGACCGGGGAGAGGATGGTGTTGCCGGTGCTTCTGTATTTATTTAAAAAGATAGAGCGCAGTCTTAAAGGTCGTCCGACGCTTTTGATTCTCGATGAGTGTTGGTTGATGCTGGATCATCCAGTCTTTCGGGCGATGATTCGAGAATGGCTCAAGACCCTGCGCAAAGCGAACGTCGCGGTAGTCATGGCAACTCAATCGGTTGAGGATGCGGCAAAGAGCGGGATCATGGACACGATTAACTCATCGTGTCTGACCAAGATCCTCTTACCAAATGCTGCGATCTATGACAGCGAGATTCAAAAATTTTATCGCCAATCGCTGAGTATGAATGATAACGAAATCGATTTACTGGCCCACGCTATTCCCAAGCAGCAATACTACTACCGCTCAACGAAGGGTAGGCGCTTATTCGAGCTGAACCTACGCCCAAAGACCCTCGCTTTTGTTGGACGGAGCTCACCTTCCGACATACAAAAGCTGCGACTGATGATGGAGGAAAACCCGCAGAATTGGCAAGCGTTGTGGCTCGACTACTGTACCGTTAACGGCATGCTCGAATCGGTTGAAGAGCGCATTGAAAAGGTTGCGATGTCTGCATGAATACGCGGCTGAACAAATATAAAGAGTGTACAAACTGGCGAAAGCTTGTGATTAAACGATTCGGTCTGTTCTTGATTGCGCTGTTATCGATCAGTGATGCGCACGCGATTTGTATATCACCGGTCATAACGCCCACCGAGTGCGACTTTAAAAATGAAGACACGCATTTGTGGGGCAATCAACCGGGGTTGTATTTCGCGAAAGAGGATCGGGTAGAGGAGCTGATCAGGCAGGGGGAGTCGTTTGTCGAGAACTACTATGCCTCGGTCAAGACCACCGGTGACATGGCAACGCGTTTTATGATTGCGCCGACCGCCGCTGCAATGGCGGTCATCGAAGTGCAGCAGGGTATTCACAGCGCAACGCTGTTAGCTAATGATCCCTACAGTCTCAAGGGCATATACACCGATCTTGTTTGCGATTTCTACTGGACGGCGGTAGAGCAGTTCAATGGTATCGAGCGTGATTGTCCAGCTACGCCGGAGCTATTGACCGATCTTCGAAAATTGCAACGTCTTGACGAGGTTCGTCAGGAGATCACAGACATTGTGCTCAATCCTGATCTTGTGCTCGGCGAGCAATGGAGTGAGTCAATAGCAGAAATCATTGCATTACGTGCAAGACTGCAATCACCCGATACTTTCGCTCGCACCAGACCCGAGCCTGCAATGGAGAGATTTTTTGATGAACGATACCCATCGTTAACAGCATTGATCGCCACCCCGCATGAGACGTTCACTCAATCCCGAATCCGCGTCGGTGAGCTCAACACGAGCAGGCGTAATACGATCAGAGAACACATGATGGCAACCCATCAACATCATCTGTCGCTACGTGGTGCGGATCAGCGAGAGCTGGTGCGACTGAGTCGAATGTCGGGGCGGGCGGTAGGGCGAATGCAATCGATCGAGATCGACAATATGTTAGCGATGCAGGATGTGCAGAACAAGCAGATGATCGCTGAAGAAATCATGAACATAAATACCCTGTATCTGCAAGACATGGCAGACACGCACACCATGAAAACACGCCGAAGAGTATTTACCACCAAATCAGCAACGCCTATACCGCTTCATGAAGTCATTCTTGGCAATGGTGAGGTGTTTACGCAATGACTAGATTAACTGGCATTGTACGCATGAGCATATTGAGCGTAATCATGACTGCTTGTGGTGGCGGAGGTGGTGGATTACCCATTGCGCAAACATCTACTGGCATTCAAGCGCCAGATGATCTCGGTTGCACGCAGGAATACTATCAAACGATGATCGGTAGCTATTCGGGAACTGTGCTCATGGATCGTCGTATTGCGGATACAAGACAGATATGTGAATGGGAGGTTAGCCTGTCACTTGCAGGTCAATCCATACTAAATGGTTGCGTAGTTCGGGCGACAACCAGCGCCTCGGTGACTCAAATGCAAATATTAAGTAACAATGATCCATATCGTTACCAATGCCTAACAGATAATGGAATGCGTTTGGTCACGGAGCCATTGAGAAACACGACGGATCTGCTCGGCGATTTGCCCGGATTTAACAACAGCGCATTTCCCGTTCAGATCGATATTTTTCCCGTAACTAATATAGATAGCGGACCTTATTTTGGGAACGAATCTGTGCTCGCTGATTACTTTCAATTGTTTGATGGAATACAGCGAACTTTAGCAGAGCGGGTCATTGTTGAGGGGGATGGAACTATCTCGCTGCGTAATAGTGGTGGCCAACTTATGGGTACGTTAGTAAAAGAGCGAACAAGATGAAAGTGACTTTTACGCTATTCGCCGTATGGGTTTTCACGATATCTCAGGCAGGGATGGCTGGTGATATAGCAACTGAAAGAACTCAGGCCGCAACTCTCGGGATCATTACATTTCTCCAGGATGCGACTTTCGAAATTCAGGAAATAGTGGGAAGAATTGAAGTTCTAGAAGAGACTGCAGGTGATGAATTAGAAAATCTGCTTGGGAGAATTCCTGAAGAATTACCAATCGTCAGCGATATCTTTGATCTTCTAAATGATGTTGAAAACATTATGGAAGCGGGCACTGAGTTAGCTTACTCAGCTGATAATCTCGAAGCGTTCATGCTGGATCGATTTCAAACATATGATGATTACCTGCAGGCAATTAGAGATGATGGCGGAATAGTTAAGAGCTCATTTGAGAATCGGTTCAGGGATTGGAGCGATGGGCATCGCGACTCTATACGCACGATTATGACAGCCCACGGATTTCATTCAGAACAAATTAATACAGAGACTGCACGCCTTGAGACATTGACAGAGCTTTCACGGAAATCGGAAGGACGGATGCAGGCCCTGCAGGTAGGGCATCAAATTGCGGTCGAAGAGATCAAGCAAATGCATAAATTACGTGAGCTTTTGATGGAGCAAAGTAATCTTCACGCCAGTTTCTTCGCAACCAGGCAAGCCATGGATGCAGAACGCGAAGCGACAACGACCTATATTCTGGAACGTCGTCAAGTGGTTCCGATCGACGATGGGCAAGGGTACTGAGTATGCACCGTAAACGCGTCGCAATTGGACGGCGTCTTATTATTGCGCTTTCAGTCATAGCGGTATTGTTGATCACGAGCGCACAGGCTCAGGTAGTTGTTGACAATATCGTTGATACTTCACTTAACCGCTACCGCATTCAATTTAACTTTGCGGGGCAAAACATTGGCGTGCTCCTACTCAACACATTCTATTTATTAGCAGTTGTTGAGTTCACATGGGCCATGGTACAGGTGTATCTTTCCCAGGGTGGTATGCAGAGTTTTGTAAGCACCATTGTCAGTCGATCATTATTTGTAGGGTTCTTTGCCTGGCTCCTGACGCGAGGGAGTCAAACAGCAACTGAGATTTTCCAGTCCTTTGAGGAACTGGCGATCGCATCGACATTGACCTCTGGCCAATTATCTCCATCTAATATTCTGGATCGTGGACAAGAGTTGTGGGCAAGGTTGTATGAGAATGCGACCGCGATTGGCGTATTCGATCTGATTTTGGACGATGAAGCCAGCCTCAGCACACCAGTGTTACTGGTATTTATTGGCATGCTCGTCTTTGTCATCATGGCTATTATCGCGGCGCACTTTGCGGTGGTACTACTCGAGACGTTTATCGCGGCGAATGCCGGGATCATTCTTCTCGCCCTGGGTGCGTCAAGGTGGACCTATCAATACGCTGTTACCTATCTTCGATACGCCATGTCAGTCGGCATGAAGTTATTCATCTTTTCTATCATCGTCGGTCTGACGTTTGATGAAGTTGCACGTTTTCTAAGTCTCGCTGATATCAGTGACATACACAATCTGATGTCACTGGTGGCTTTTATTCTCTTTGCAGCTGTCGTCTCGATACTCGCACCTAATTCTATCCGGGGCATGATGGACGGTGTTAGCGTCGGCTCTGCTGCCAACATTGCTGGAGCCACGTTTAGCGCTAAAGCCATATCGAGCCGAACCGGGCAGGTCAACCGGTTATTTCTGCCTAAATAGAGGATAGACACACCATGACCACACCAGGGAATCCAGTAACGTTTCCATCCAGATCAAAACGCTGTCGAATGGTGACAGCGATGAGTCTTTTCGCTGCTTGTTTTGTGTTTTCAAATACAGCACTTGCACAAGTGGCCGAAAACAATCTCCTGGAAGGAACGTTAAATACCTACCGTGACAGGATGACGTTGATAACAGGCAATATCAGTGCGTTGCTGGTCAGGACGTTCTATCTGCTCGCCTTACTTGAATTTACCTGGGGGATGATAAAAAACTATTTGGACAACGGTGGCTTGCAGGGATTCGTCAAAGAGCTGATTACCCGAATATTGTTCATTGGGTTTTTCTTGTATTTGTTCCAGAACGGTACACAGTTTCCGCTTGCGATCGTTAACTCATTTCGTGATCTTGCCGTCGCAGGCGCCGGGACAACTGCTCAGCTGACTCCTGACAATATTGTTGATATCGGACAAAATTTCATCGCACAAGCGTGGGACGAGATTATCGCGGGAAGTATTCTCAGTGGATTGGGCTTGTTGTTCGCCTCCTTAATTGTATTTGTGGCGATGATTATCCTCGCAGCTCATCTAGCCGTTGCCATTTTAGAATTCTATGTCGTTGGCTACGGTGGATTTGTCCTGCTGGCCTTCGGTGCAAGTCGATGGACACATGGCTATGCGGTTTCATACCTGAAATACGCTATGTCGGTTGGCATGAAGCTCTTTGTGCTGCTGATTATCGTTGCGGTTATTGAGGCCGAGATGCGCGCTTACTTCTTTGCGGTAGAACAGGCGTCAATCACAAACGTATGGGCCGTGGCAGCGTTCGCGTTATTTTCAGTGATCCTCGGCATTGTTGCACCACAAAGTGTGATGGGAATGATGTCTGGTGTCAGCGTTGCCTCAGGTGGAGCTGCTGCATCGGCGATGCAAACACTGGGATCTACTGGTGGTGTCGCAGCCACTGGTGTGGGTTCGGCTGTTCGTGGAGCCGGGGTAGTAGCGACATCGGGAATGGGTGCAGCAACTGCTATTCGAACAGCCGGTGGTTTAGGCTCCACAGCGGCCGCTCGTTCAAGCGGTGGTGCGTTGCGCTCGGCGGCCACAGGTGCAAGCGTCGTGGCGAAGGAGACAGTAGGTGCTGCAAAATCTGGCGTTGCCTCTGCGCTCTCCCGAGCGTTTCCCGTGCGCGAATCCTCGGGTGGAAAACTCGCCGCCCGATTTAATTCGGCAAAAGAGAACCTGGAATAGAGTGATCAGATCATGAACACAGCTGACCTGTCGAACCCTTATATTGAACTTGGCGAGAAAGGTGGTGCGAGCGATGTGCAGAGCCGTCAACACAAGCAACTCATTGCGGCCAACACCGTCATTGTCGTGCTGTCACTCGTTATTGTGTGCCTCCTGATCAGTAATGTGTATTTCGCGGTACTGCGTCAACCGAGGGATTATGTCCTGGAAGTCGACTCGCGAAATCGTGTGAGCTATGGCGGTGCACTGGACACAACACTTCAAAGTATTGATCCGTACGTACCGAGTGAGATCATTCGCTTTGTGGAGAATTGGCGCATGGTGACGGGGGATAACGCGATGCAAAAAATCGCAGCCAAACGCCTGTACTGCATGTTGATTCCGGACACTGCGGCGGCTAACAGGATCGACGCGTATTACCAGAATGCGATCAACAACCCGTTTGAGATAAACAAAAAGAGTACGCGAACGGTCAGTTTGCGCAATATTCTTCAGCAAACAGAACGCACATGGCAAGTGGAATTCACCCAGACGTTACGTAACCACAGCGGCGAGGTTATTGGTAACGAAGAGCGCTTGAAGGCGCAACTGGTGATCAGTCGCGGAGCGCCACGAGATTCCTGCCTCGAATCCAATCCCCTGGGTACCTATATCACTGACATCAATTGGTCGATGGTTTTATGAAAACATTTCTGCTACTGGTAACGACATGCTTGACCAGCGCTTCACTCATGGCGGCTTCACAAACTCAAAAGGCGCTAAAGCTTGCCTCTCGCTGGCAAACGAGCAATGTCATGCCCATCATGGGTGATGATGGGCGGATTCTGTTCGCCTACGGCATGTCGCAACCTTATGTCGTGTGTGCACCGCTCAAACTCTGCGATATAGCATTGCAACCAGGTGAGCTCGTCAACGATGTCAAGGTCGGCGATCAGGCGCGATGGGTACTTGACGGTGCAGTGGTTGGCACCGATGAGAACCGTACTGAACACATCATCATCAAGCCCAAACAGGCAGGGCTTGAAAATCAGTTGTTTATCGCGACCAACAAACGCGCCTATTCGATCAGTCTTATCTCGCATGCGACCGAGAACATGAGCAAAGTCGGATTCACCTATAACGATCAGGGGAACTCAGTAGCAAGCGCTAACGGTGCTGGTTCTGGTCTTAACGCGCTTTATGACAGCCAGCCAGTATCGCAGGCAGTGGCGCAAGAGGCGGATGCGCTCACCGACAAGGATATCCTCGGGAGCAATTTGAATTTCAACTACAGAATTTATGGCGATGCTGTGAAATGGACACCGATCAGGGTGTACGACGATGGTATCAAAACATTTATCGACTTTGATTTAAAAAAGATTCAGGGAAGAGAGCTTCCCGCACTCATGATCTATGACACCAACGCGCTCGGCTCAATGATCAATTACCGGGTACAGCGGGGCCGGTATGTTGTTGATGGCCTGTTTGATCAAGCAGGACTTGTCCTGGGTGTTGGGCGCAAGCAGGCAAAGGTGAACATTCAACGCTCAACCGGACAGGCACCGGTTGATCAACCTTATGTTCGATAGTCATGAGTATTCCTCACGCATCATCCGCAGGCCGAGCATCCGGTGCATTGTCAACGGGTCAGAACTTTAACAAACTTCCCTTGATGATCGTGGGCGGGATCATCATGGTGTTTCTATTCGGTCTTTACTATGCGGCAGAGAGTCGAGTAAAGCCACCAGCAAGCTACGAGGGAGTGGAGGGGAATCTCGACGCTAAAACGGCTGAAAATGACTACAGCGCGATTAAATTTATCGAGGGGCAGCACGATGGTCTGGTAAACGCTACAGCCTCATCAGACCCGGTGAATTCAGAGCCGACGAGCACACCTGAAAACGATCTTGCTGAACAGCTAGCGGGCATGATCGAAAAGCAGCGCCTGGCTGAATTTGATCGTGATAACAAGATGCAAAACGACATCATGCAGCGCCAATTTGCGCTGGCACAAGAAGCGCTTGAAGGTCAGGTAGATGTCACAGTGTTCGAAACGGCCACTCTCGATGGTCGACCTCAACGACCTTTGCCTGGTACTCTGGTTCCAGCTGCGGCTCGTGCAGCGACACTGGTTCGAGAAGGTGTTAACCATCGGGCTGTGCCCGCACAACCCCGGAACCGATCACGCGCCGAAAAGACGTTGTCAGCGATCAACGCAGGCACGCTCAGCGGTACCGATAGCGCCGGTGTTATCGAGAATCGGGCGTTTGTCTCAGGTGATTACCGTATTGACTTTACGTTGAACGAAACGTTTAACCAACCACACAGCCAATTTCAACTGTTAACAGGAGGGCTGATCCCGGCAGTGATGCTGAGCGCTGCGAACAGCGAACTCCCGGGCGATCTGATCGCACAAGTGACACAGGACATCTATGACTCGGTTACGGGTCGCTACCTGTTGATACCCCAGGGCAGCAAACTCTTTGGTCGTTATGATTCTTTTGCAGCATTGGGATCAGAGCGCCTGCTCATGGTCTGGGATCGATTGATACTGCCGGACGGTGAGACCCTAACCCTGGGATCGATGCAGGGCTATGACGACAGGGGCGTATCGGGCGCAAAGGATCGTGTGATCACACACTTTTGGCGCACCTTGATGAACGCGTTCTTGTTAAGTGTTGCAAGCTCCTCAGCGGAGGCGTTGATTGATGAAGCGGAGCAGAGCGACGGTATTGTCGCGAACATCAAGGCGAACTTTGGAACGACGTCAAGCTCTGCATTCGATGATTACCTGCGTCAGCGTCTTCGTATCAAGCCGACGTTCGAGATTCGTTCAGGCTATCGGTTCAACATCGTGGTTAATCGCGATATCACCTTTCCCGAGCCATTCCAATTTGGCTATACCCAACTGGAGTTACGATGATGGCGGTCGCAAAATACAATTTGTTCAGTGTGTTGTGCATATTTTTAAGCTCATGTGCTTTTCTAAGCTCTGATAAACGCGAATACACTCTTCCGGAAGATCAGACAGAGCTGGTTTCGCGTGATTTTGTCGCCGCCATCGCCAGGCTCCGAGGCTTTAATCCGCGTGAGACAACGGTGCAGTTTCGCAATCCAACGACCCCTTTCTCAACTGAATTGCATGATGCAATGCGACGTGCTGGATTCGGTATTCAGATCATCAAAGACAACGAGCGGGCGAGCAATCACGTGCATTATGTCTCCCGACGTTACGAAAGCGCTGAGGGCACCACAGTCGCCTACGAAGTTAGTGTTGGGTCGGTGAAACTCAGTCGAGAGTACGAAATACGTGCGGGAAGAGTGTTCCCGATCGCAGCGCTGTCAATCAAGGGTGGCGTTCAGGATGGAAATCAGCGTGTTGATAACAGTATCTTTAGAGCAGTGGATCCAGTGATCGACAATCCAGTGATGAAAAGTGTCATTACTAGTGACTCCAATTCGGTTATAACAACACCCAACACACCAGAACTATCATCGTTACAGGGTTCCACCTTAGCGTTACTGAGAAAAAATGTCGCGGATATTGGCAGCAGTAATTTCCGCGAATACTTTAAGCACTTCAACTCGGTAAGAAGCGAAACACTCGTTTTTCCAAACGATTCGCTGAGACTGGGTAGACCCAATAAGAAAACTATATGGAGTGTCGCTCAGCAGTTTGATGCTGCAACTGACATCATTTCGGTTCTTGGCTGCAGCCATGGCGCTACCAAAATTGACAATGGCAACGCCTTGCTTGCTACTGGCCGTGCCAGTCGAGTTAAAGAAGAGTTGATCATGTCCAACATTTCGCCTGAGAAAATTCTCGATGAGGGATGTTGGGCACCAACTTACTACAAAGACTTTCCCAGGCGTGGTGTCGTGCTGACTCTACGGACTAAGATCAAGTAAGGAAAAAGTGAATATGATCACTCGCTACTAATTTGTGTATTTAGAAAAAAACGAAACCTAGTGTGATATTTCTCACATGCAAAAAATCAAAAATGTTGTAGCGAAATTATTGTTCAACGATTTGAAAAATTGAGATAGCTATCGGTGGAGTTGCCACAGCTGGTTGAGATACAAAATTTGCAATTGGCAACAGTGCGTCAAGAAGAAAACGTGCGACCAATACCTGACTGTAACGAAGCGCGTGTATTAAATACACAGCCAAATAAACTTTGAAGGGAGTCAATTATGGCCTGTGGTAACTGTGCCCGGCACGTGAGCTTAATTCTTCGCGTTCTCTTTCTGTTGTGTCTTTCGCAGGCGACGTTCGCTCAATCGGTTGGTGATGACATCGACATCGTCAATGTCAATGATTGGGGCAGTGGATTCAACGCAACCTTCTCTTACACGATTTCTGCGGACGATGTACTTGATGATCTCGTGCGCGATTGGCGAATCGAAATTGATTACAGTGGAAGCGGATCAATAGGTAATGCCTACATGTCCGGCTACTCGGGCAATATATCGTCTGGCAACATTGGTCCTAACGATGGATTTACTATTACTAACGAAGATGTTGGTTACAGGCCCGAGTTAGATCAGGGATTCGCCCTGACTTTCACTATTCAAGGGCAGGGTAGTGGCTTTTCATCAAGTGATTTTGATATCAGGTTTGTCAATCTCACTGTTCTTCCTACTAATAACTTCACTGCATCGCTTGTATCGGTCAACGACTGGTACAACCCATCATGGGGTGGAGGTTTCAACGCAACTTTTCGATGCGATGTAGAAGGTCCAGACGCTCAAATCGGACCAGTCACGGATCTGTTGATTGAGTTCAATTATACGGGAGATGGCACACCATCTACCGCATGGACTCAGTCGCACAATGGCCCAATAACGCATGGATTTATTGCATCGGATGGTGGATATGCAATTAGCAATGAGGATGGTTTTCAGCCAGAGTTATATGCAGGTGATACGATCACGTTTGCCATACAAGTTCAAAATGCGCCTTTTAATGAAGTTGATTTTGATATTCAGTGCTCAGCTGGCGGGGCAACCCCTAGTCCGAACAACAAACCCCTTGCCACTAATCAGTCTCTAACGACACCGTTCGGACAGGCCCTGAACATTGAATTAATGGGATCTGACGCTGATGGTGACCCGCTGACATACGTTATAGAGACACCACCACTACACGGGAGTTTGGCTGGTACTCCGCCAGAACTCGTGTATACACCCGAAAATACCTACGAAGGTGATGACAGTTTCAGTTTTATCGTCAGTGATAATGAATCATCATCTACGCCATCAATTATCTCAATAGTGGTCTTGCCAAGGCCAAATATACCTCCAGTTGCCACTAATCAATCTCTAACGACACCGTTCGGACAAGACTTAAACATTGAATTAATGGGATCTGACGCTGATGGTGACCCGCTGACATACGTTATCGAGACACCACCACTACACGGGAGTTTGGCTGGTACTCCGCCAGAACTCGTGTATACACCCGAAAATACCTACGAAGGTGATGACAGTTTCAGTTTTATCGTCAGTGATAATGAATCATCATCTACGCCTTCAATTATTTCAATAGTGGTCTTGCCAAGGCCAAATATACCTCCAGTTGCTGACGCAGGTGCGGATATAGATGCGCAGCTTGGACAGCTAGTTGATCTAATTGGCTCTGGTACAGATGCGGACAATGATCCACTAACCTATACGTGGTCACTTGAAAGCGCTCCAGCTGAGAGCTCTATTGGCGATCCGCCGAGCAATCTTCAGTCCTTTGCCTTGTCGCCAGATGTAGCTGGTACTTACGTATTCTCGTTGACTGTCAATGATGGACAGGTAAGTTCTGCAGCCGACAATGTTGTGGTAAACGTGGTAGCTGTTCAGGAAAACTCCGCACCAACAGCGTTTGCCGGCCCAAACGAGGTGGGAACAGTTGGTGAACCAGTTGAGTTGTTTGGATCGGGCTTTGATCTGGACGGTGACATTCTTACGTATCGATGGTCGATTCTCACGCAGCCTTTTCGTAGTTCTGTTCAGTTCAACAGTGACGGATCGATTGTGACTTTCAATCCTGACCGCGTTGGATTGTATCGTTTCGGACTGACAGTCAATGACGGACAGGTGGATTCAGAGATTGATGTTACTGAGGTCATGGTAGGACGTCTCAACTCACCACCAATTGTTATGCTAAGCGCACAAATAAATCCCAATAACGTTGAGTATATAGAATATCTTTTTGATGCTTCAGAAACTATAGATGTTGATGAAGGGCCTGATGCCGCCCAACGCTTGACATTCAATTGGGAAGTGCTCGAACCAGAAGCAAACTCTGTTCACGGTCTGGTGGTATCCGGCAACTCAGTGAGTTCACAAGGGCCAACAGCGAGATACACGAACATTACACCTTTTGGTAGTTCCCTAATTAACGATGTCGAAGCAGTAGTAGTTAGGGTAACAGCTTCAGATGGTATCGCGGAGAGTGAGCCAGTAGAGCTGAGGGTCAATCCAAATTACCGGGAACCGCCCAATGTAATAGTTGAAACTCCGCGACAGGGAGCACTATCTCAAGAGGTAGAAATGGTTGCCGTAATCGAGAGTAATGGCTTCTTCAATGATGTCGCGTGGAGTGTTCTGGAGCGTCCCTTGGGCAGCAACGCTCAGCTTTTAGTGAGCAATGAAGTAGTCGAACGAAATACAGTTTTAGACCCAGTATCAACAAATCGCTTTGTACCAGATCAACCTGGCACTTACACCATTCAAGTCGTTGTGGATAATCGCACATCAAATGACCCAGACATTGAGTTAATTACGCTCTTAGTTCAGGATCCATCTAATAGTGTACCTGTCGCAAATATCGCCAGCGGGCCGGCTACTGAGATTGTTTTGTCGAGCGAGTCCGCCGTCTATACGCTGGATGGAACCAACAGCTTCGATATTGATGGTGACGGGCTCGAGTATTTTTGGACTGTTGATGAACAGCCATTCGGAAGTGCTGCCGGATTGCGCGATAACAAGTCGGACGTCGCAGAGCTACTCGTAAGTGTCAGAGGGCGATATGTTGTCTCTCTGGTAGTAAACGATGGTCAGACAGTATCTGCGAAGACGTCTATTTCGATCGATGTCGTTGGAAGCGAGCCAAATAGACCGCCAATCGCAGTACCAGGTGAGTACGGCATTTTCGCTGATAAAGACTACTTTGAGCTGGATGCGTATCAATCGTCAGACCCCGACGGTGATCCTATAAGCTATCAGTGGTTTTTAGGTGATGAGGATGAAGATTTTGTAGCTGATCCCGATTTGGGCGATGCGGTTGATCCTATAACAGGTCTTCCTGTTGATCCCATAACAGGTCTTCCGTTTGATCCTATAACAGGTCTTCCAGTTGATCCTATAACAGGCGTCTTTGTCCCTTCGCCTGGTGGTTCTGCATCGGGTCCTTTGGCACTTACTTCGCCTAGTCCGAGTTCATCTGTGAGATTTCTGCCCGATGGTGCTGGTAGTTATACTTTTACTTTGAAAGTAACTGATTCCCAAGGAGCATCTTCCATGGAAACAGTTGAGATCGAAGTCGAGCCTGCGAATAGAGCGCCAGTCGCGAAATCTGGATTCGGCAATCGGGAACGTCTAATACTAGCTGTTGGTAGCACAATACAGCTCAATGGTTCCGCGTCATCGGATCCTGATGGTGATACATTATTTTATGAGTGGTCCGTCAGAAAACCAGAGGACAGTTCTGCGACATTTATCGATCCAACACTTGCAGATCAACCATTCACCTTCGATACAAATGGTGACTATCGATTTGTTCTTGAAGTCAACGATGGAGATCGCAATCGAGCAATATCTTTTTCGGTATTTGCAGTATCAGTACCGAACCAACTACCCGTAACTGTGCTTCCAACTACGTTCATTGCCGATGTCGGTGAAACTATAGTTATCGATGCATCTGAGTCATTTGACCCAGATGGTGATCGTGTATTGTTGGCTTCTCCTTTAGTGCTGTCATTCCCAATCGACTCAGGACGGAGCGCATTCAGTCTGTTCCCCAAAGCACTGGATGAAATCATCGCCACTTTTAATTCTCCTGGAGTGTTTGAAGTAGCCTTTAGGACTACGGACAGGCAATTGGTGTCAGAGGCGGCGGTTGTTCGTTTTATCATTGGTGACATATCCCCACAGGCTGTTATCAGGGGTGAAACTTCAGCGGAGCTCGGATCTGCGTTGCGGTTGTCTGGATCAAACTCCTTTGACAGTAGTGGACATAAGATATTTAGTTCATCCAGTAGTATGGAGTTTGAATGGTCCATTGTATCTGCTCCGATTGGTAGTCAAGTGATCTTGGATAACACAGACGGAGTTGAAACGGAGATTACGTTCGATGCTATAGGGTCGTATACCATTGCACTCGATGTTGTTGACTTAAAGAACAATGCACATGATGTCACGCAAATCACAATAGACGTGACTAGCGATTCAGAGGGGAATGATTCCACCGATGGGGGTAATAACAACCCACCTGTGACTGCCAGTAATGAATTTTCACCCGTGGCGTTTTCCGGAGAGAATAGTCGAGTAGTTGTGAATACTGAAATCCCACTGTATGGAGGCTTGTCATCTGATGATGACGTGGATACATTATCATTTCTCTGGAATTTGACTAGTCAGCCGGGCAGTAGTCAGATTGATATAGAAAATAGTGAGAATGTGGCGAGCAATCTAAAACCCGACGTAGCAGGAACTTATGTCGCGTCTTTAACAGTCACTGATTCATTTGGTAATTCGGATACTCATAGCCACACTATCGTCGCTATTGACGATAGTGGTCTTTTACCACCTGATCCAGGACTCTCTGGAAGAGAAACATTGCACGGTGTTGACATCGACAATGATTTAATCAGAGATGATGTACAGCGCTACATTTTTGCCAATTTTGGCAGTGATGGACCTTTTGTTGAATCGCTAAATAATCTTGCTATATCATATGATGATCTACTCCAAAGTCGTTTTGACGAAACATTAGCTATTGATTCGCTTAATCTACTTTTTAGGCGTCTTGATTGTGTTGATTTAATTGGCGGGGCTTTAAGTGGAGATGTTGCACAAGAACTCCTATTTGAATTTTTTAACACAGCTGATCGTTTTTATGCCATGGGTGAGTTCGAACAACAATTCACAGGAAAGATAATGACAATAAATCGAAATCCAACTGTAGCGGAGAATTGCCAATGAGCATTAACATAACTGCGTGTTTCAGTGCGTTTGCGAGCTCATTGCTGCTTAATCTGTTGGTGTCCAACGTGTCGATTGCTAGGGATATTGATGTTCTTGATGTCCCGGAATTTTGTGATGATTCAAGGAGCTTTATATTGTATGGAAACGGGGCTCTTGGTGAGATAAAAACTGCTAGAGAACGATTACAAATTGTCATCGATGCATTGAGGACAAGCCCGGATGAAAACTATCAGGAAATATTAAATAATTCTGATTTCGGTATTGCATTCAGGCAAGGTATTGCGAATATATTTTTACCAGAAGCTCTTGATGATATTGCTGAAAAAGGTATAGCTGCACTGGACAATCATCAGGATTTTAGACATCTCCAAGGAGTTCGATTCTTTAATTACTTGGCTAATCAATTGCCATCCGAATCCAGTCTTTTTGCAAGTGTGTTTGCAGATTTTCTATCTATTTTTCAGACTACGCCTTTTATAACAGGCGATGAAGAACACGCAGAAGACTTAGAGAGAATAATTGATCGTGGACGGCGGGCGCTAACGATTGGTTACTCACAAGGAACACAACTTGCAAACGCCACCTTTTTAAAACTCTTGGATGACTCAAAGCAACACGCTGGTATTTACTCAATTTCCTTGTTAGACCGAATAGTCGAAGGAGGGGATAGATTTGAATTTCCATCATACGTTACTATTGAAGAGGACAAAAGGGTTAGAGATTTAAATGTTTCGTTGCTTGGATTCTTGGCAGATCCTAATATGGATAATTATTCACCTAATCAAGTGATTCCCGGTGATGGATTTGGACATACGCTTGTTGATCACTATTTAGATACGATTGCTCCGGGCGAGGGAGTAGCACCAGATGGTAGAAACATCAATGCGCATTATCGAATTACGACGGATCCACTCAAAGTTCTAGACAGATTGACTCACAAACCCTGCCACGGACATATTCTTGGGGTTAGTGACGCTCAAACTCCCGCGTCTTTATTAGCATTCAATAGTGAGAATGTTGCAGTGGAACGGGCATCTGAGAGTCCGAGTAATGATGTGCATATAGACTGGCGTGGGAGATATGTCTACGATGAATCAACAGATAGTAGTCTAGCAACGCGTGTGCTCACATACAGTGGGCCATCATCTCGTTACAACGATACGTCAGGCAAAACATTTTATACCGACGTAATTTACCGAGACGGGATTATTGCATATAGAGCGCCCAATCCTGTTCTTGGAGCAGCGATAAATACAGACAGTGACGGCACAGAATGGGTGATCGCAATTACAGTTGACCGGACAGACAATAAAAAAATATCAGTCTACCGAAGGCAGGCTGATTTTTTAAGCTTCGATAATTCGGTAAATGTAGAGGGTCAAATTGAAGCATCGTCCACTGGTTGGGAGTTCCTTGAAAAACATGATTTTCCGACAAACTCATTACAGTACGGCCCTTGGTTTTTCAATGGAGACGGAACCGAGGCACAAACGTTGCGAATTGAAAAAAAGCAGGTTAGATTCGATGAGCAACCATCATTTGGTGAATGTTCGGTTGCAAATCCTCTTCCAAACTACTGTATAGGTAATGATGGTATTTTGAGAGGGGCAGGTCATTCGGAAGGGGATTATGAAGTCACAGTGCTTAATCGTTATCAGCTTGGTGTAGCCCCAGATAGTGTAATAAGTTTTTCAGACCAAAGTTTTGAAACAGGTCCGACGGGTATTCTAGCCGTAGACTATATTGATGACGAGGTGCAGATACTTCGGGAAGTTAATAATACGGAGAATGATGAATTTGTGACTGCAAGTGAAACTAAGTGGTTACAAATAAATGGAGAAACGCTAGTAGGTTCTGACATTATCACGTGTGTTATTCCAGGTACTAATGCTGCGTGTGTTGACTCGTTAACTTATGGATTTTCTCAAAATAGTGGTGGTTATCATATTTCATGGGATGGGCCGGATGATCACATCGATTTACATATCACTTTTATGGATTTAAGATCACGAAGTATCGTGTATTCAAAGTTAAAACGAGAGTTGGGCCCTTTCTTGATGGATCCGAATGATCTTGATGCAGGAATATTGCTTCACCGCGAAAGTGGAATTGTCGAATATTGGCTGAAGCACGGCAATGACGATCCTCTCTTACTCGCAACACATGATGATATGAATGCATTGGTAACGCCAGTACGTCATCCTAGCTTCCATGTTTCGAGATTTGGCCCGTCAAGCTATGCAAGTTTTCAAAAGAACAATTTTGGTCCACTTGCAACTCTGCCAACGATTAGAGGTCAATATGAGTTAACAATAAATGGTCGTTGGGATACTGCGCCAGCACTGGAAGAATTCAGTGTGGCGGTTTCGACTAGGGACCATATTTTGCTTTCTGGTAGGACAGCAGACGGAAAAGTGTTTACTTACCATAGTGATATACCTAGCACGACGGAATTATCGAACCTGACTGGTATAAATTTAGATAGTACAGTTCTTGGGCCGATAAAAGTGCGATAAACCCAATCTTATGAAGTTGAAAAATCTAGTCAGTCGATAAAAGTGGGCATATTTTTTTCAATATTATTGCTGTTGATTGTAGGGGTCCTATATTTGGTACCGGGAAAGTTTTCAGATGACAACTATTTAATAGAAAGCAGGTTTATTGTTGGTGGACCTTGTCAGATACAAGTAAATGGAGTTCAGGTAAGCGATGAGCAGAACGTAACCGATATATTTAAGTTGTCGGACGACGATATATTGCTGGATTGCATTTATCCATCCACACAAGATCTTAAATCTCCTCTCAAGGTTTCTGGTGGATTTGTTATGCCTAAACCTATAAACAGACTGCCCGCATCTTCAGATGAGCTGTCGGATGATGAAGATAAAATCTATGGCAGTGTTCTACATGTTCCATTCGTACAAGAAGCGCCTGATCAGCACACGGACATTATGCTAGTTGTCAATAATGCCAAGTATCGTTCTTTTTCGGAACGTAATAACGATGGTACATATGCTCATATTATAGTTATAATTGGTAATGCTGTGCGAAAATACGGCCCTCCCTAACGTCGCGCTGATGATTTGTTTCGATCGATATACGAATACCCCAAAGGACGTAAGCGCTTGTTAGTCAGGTATGTAGACATTTCAGTTGTAAGCGGTGTCAGCAATTTAATTTGTGGTTGTGTTTGTTAATCTCGACGACAGAAGTTTTAAAGTGGGGTATATATTACAAATTCGGGATGTAATTGATTGTCTGGATTGTTAGAGGAAGGGCTTTCAGATAGCTTGTAAGTTGTGAGAAGCCGCTGCGTACATCAGATTATAAATTTCCGATAGCCAGCCAACGACATGACGGAAAAAAAAACAGGAAACTGACAAGGGTAGCCGCATTGGCAGTTATTGCCACGATCGTGTTCAGTGCGCTTGAGAAGATCCTGCCGGATGTTGTTCGGTGGGTATCCATCTTTGTTGAAGGAGGCAAACATCAAGATGACGCCGTCCGTGTCGCGATCGGCGCTACAGGATTAATCAGTGTTGGTATAGCTTGTTTTGCCGCGAAAACATCCGAGCGACCTTACCGAAACACTATAACACCAGTACTACTTGCTGTGATATTGACAGGGCATGCTCTCGTTAAGTCTTCCGAGGATAGTAACGGATCTCCAGATCTGGGTGATGTCTCTGGTGATCTTTATATTGTACTTGTATTCCTGGTTCTATACCTGCTGGTATTCAGAAATGCCCGCGGAGGCCACACTGGATTGATCGGGAAAAAAGTTATGTCTACTGGCGTGGGGGCTGCGATTGGGTTTTCTATCGGGATGGTGCTTGTATTGGCGATCGATTACGTCCTTCCGGATATCATTCACAGCAACGTACGATATATCGTTCAGCCGCAAGCAACGATTGCTCTGGCGGTTGCGTGGGGAATGGCAATGCTACCAATACATAACACCAGAATATCGACACGAGATATTCTGGTGTTCGTGATATCGGCGGTCATCCTGGGTTTCGGATACGGATTGCTGGCTTACTCGCCTGACTGGTTTCCTGAAGAAGATCGAACG
>CAZQOI010000027.1:34731-36905 GCA_964594905.1 uncultured Granulosicoccaceae bacterium | reverse complement strand
TATGGCGGGTTCAATTGAATGGTTAACGCCACCAAATGATGATGATCACTGGGACTTGATAGAAGGTCAGGGCAGTCTCTTTCACGCGTCATACTCAGGTGTCACTTTGGCACTTATACATGGTGGCGCACCTGATGCACTCATCCTATGTCATGAGCCAACTCGTGAACACATGCGAGGTTTACCGGACTATCAACAACCCAGTTTGGAAGCACTGCGCGATATGGCATTGAGTCTGGCGCATGTGGTAAACCCTGACTGTAAGGTTATCGGTATCTCTGTCAATACTGCCAATATGTCAGATAATGAGGCTGCCGCTTACCTTAGTGAGACCGAATCAAGAATGGGTTTGCCGACGGTTGATCCGTTCAGAGACAGTGCTGATCGATTAGTGGATGCACTCTAGTGGCAGCCGCAAGCGGTGCGATAAAGCTCGATATCAAAGAAGAGTCGTTCGCACTGGATGGCAAGTTCACGATATCTCGTGGCTCACGTACTGAAGCAAATGTTCTGACCGTTACGCTATCGCGTGGTGAGCATCGTGGCTGGGGTGAGTGTTTACCGTATTCGCGTTATGACGAATCGATGCAAAGTGTTACCGAACAGATCCGTTCAGTCGAGGCTGAACTGGGACGCGGTATGAACAGAAGCGCTTTGCAAGATCTGCTGCCAGCGGGTGCTGCTCGCAATGCAGTGGATTGTGCGTTATGGGACCTTGAGGCCAAGGAAGCGGCAACGCCTGTCTGGCAGTTGGCAAAACTGGACGAGCCAAAGCCTGTGATAACTGCTTACACCCTATCGCTTGAAACACCTGACGAAATGCGTGCCTCCGCTGCGAAGCAAGCCCATCGACCACTTCTGAAGATCAAGCTGGGTGGCGTTGGTGATATCGATCGCTTACGCGCTGTGCGTGATGGTGCGCCTAACGCTCAATTGATTGTGGATGCCAACGAAGGTTGGAGTGCTGAAGACTATGATGCTCTAGCACCAGTGATGTTGGATCTTGGTGTCACTCTGGTTGAACAGCCATTGCTTGCTGCCGATGACGATGCCTTGTCCAATCGTGATCGACCATTACCCGTTTGCGCTGATGAATCTTGTCATGATCGCGCATCGCTTGCACATCTCGGTGGAAAATACGACGTGGTCAATATCAAACTCGACAAGACCGGTGGCTTGACCGAAGCATTGGCTTTGCGTGACGCAGCAGTTGCACAGGGTTTCGACATTATGGTCGGCTGTATGGTCAGTACATCGCTTGCCATGGCGCCTGCATTATTGGTTGCGCAGGGTGCGAAAGTCGTTGACCTTGATGGACCACTGCTACTTGCAGAGGACAGAGCAACCCCGATGCAAGTCAGCGGTAGCGAAATGCAGCCAGCTGCACCGGCTTTGTGGGGATAGTTACCGAGAGTGGTTTTTACTACTGATCGGGGTATAAAACGGGATACACAACTGATCGGGATGGTCGGCTAAGCAATAATCCCTGTACCGGATGCGTCGGCCATCGGTACAGGGAATCTCAATACAGTAATCGTTTACTTACCGCCAAGCTTGCTTACGAGTTTGGTGAAAAAACCATCTTCGCCAGCCTCATTTCGTTGACGGGCCTTTTCACCCATATTGCTGCCAACACGACTTGTGGTGTCAGTAACCTTGCCTAATGCTTTGCTGAATGAGCTCTGCTCTCCAGACGGCTCAGACGCATTGGCCTTCATGGATTCAGCTTTGTTGCCTGCTGCTCGCATGGTTGCATCGATGCCACCATCGACTTTACGAGCTGCTGTACCGGCCACTGCACCTAGCTTTGCAAGTACGCCTTCTCCGTCACCTGATGAACCTGATTCACCAGAATTGCGACGCTCGGCCAGTCGGTCCTTGTACTCGCCAGACTTCGCCTTGACGTTTTGGTATGCCTCGCTGGACTTATCCTGCATGGCAGAGAGTGCAGGTCCTGATTTCTCTTTGACCTTTTCGAAGGCTGGTCCTGACTTTTCCTTGACCTTGTCAAACGCTGGGCCTGACTTTTCCTTCATCTTGTCAAATGCCGGTCCAGATTTTTCCTTGACTTTGTCAAGCGCTGGGCCTGATTTTTCCTTCATCTTTTCAATGGCAGGAGCTGACTTTTCCTTCATCTTTTCGAAGGCTGGCCCTGATTTTTCCTTGGCTCGTTC
>CAZQOI010000027.1:24453-34631 GCA_964594905.1 uncultured Granulosicoccaceae bacterium | reverse complement strand
CTGACTTTTCCTTCATCTTTTCGAAGGCTGGCCCTGATTTTTCCTTGGCTCGTTCCAGTGCTGGTCCTGATTTCTCGCGCACAGTTTCCACAGCTTCAGTGGTTTTCTCTCGTACTGTTTTCATGGCCGCGCCAGCGCTTGCTGTGACGCCGGGCAGTCCGCCGGAGCCGGTCGCTGATGTGAGGCTGGCGAAAAGGCCTTCGTCCTTGGCAACTGTTTCGTCGTGCGCGTGGGCCTGCACCCATCGACGCTCGTTCAGACCGTTGAATAACAACCAGGCAAAGACCGCAAGAAGGCAAAGAGAGGTAATCCAGATCATGGCAAACTCCAGCTTTTCAGCGTTGGTTTAAGGCTAAATTATTGAGACGCGCTGGCTTTTGACCAGCGTCACTAAACTATAACGCGAGCGCGGGGTTCACGTCACCTACTCAGCCGGCGAAGAGTCGATCAAATCGGCCGTTGCGACGAGAAATGCCTTGACCTCTTCGATGGTGTTGTAGTGGCACATTGATACCCTTACACAGGAATCCAGGCCGAGAGGCTTGAGAACGCTGCCGGAGTAATGATCGGCTTTACGCACGTGAGTTCGAATGCCGGATGAACTCAAAAATTCGACGATATCAACCGCAGGTATTCCCTCTATTGTCATGGAAACCAGCCCCTCACGTCGTGGGTTCTCGACACCGCCAAGTATGTCGACGCCAGCGAGTTTTTCGAGCCCGGGAATATTATCGATGCCGTAGAGCATGGCGTCGGTGAGCGTTTTTTCGTGGCTGTGAATTGCACTGCCCGCAGCGACGATTCGGGTCCGAGGGTCTACAGATTCAGTGAAATGCTCGCCAAGCCACTCGAAATAGTCAACCACATCGTTGAGCGTTGCGTAGGCAGATGTATCACGTGTGCCGAGCTCCCAATTGCCCTCGGGACCATCGATCAGACTATCGTGATCAAGGTCTGTCAGCCGGTCTGATATCCAGGCAACTCCATAGCCGTGTCGCGAGAACATCTTGTAGGGTGATATGGCGTAGCCATCGATATTGTATGCATCAATATCCAAGCGACCGTGTGCTGCGTGTTGAATGCCATCAATGATGATGTAGCACTCTGGTGATACCTCTCTGATTTTTTTTGTAATGGTTTCGATATCGACAGCCATGCCAGTTACCGGAGAAGTGTGAATTATTGTGGCAACCCGGGTTTCTGCCGTTATGTACTGCTCGTAATCCGTCACTTCGACTGCACCAGTCTGGTTGTTGTGTGGAATGTTGATGTACGGCTTGCCGGCAACCTCAGCCCAGCGAATCGCTGCACTGCGTGTAGCAGGGTGTTCTAACGATGTCCCCACAACGTTACCGCCTGCCGGGCTACCGAGAACCGCGTTGCGGATCATGCGAAAGAGTAATTCGGTGCCGCTTTCACCAACAAAGACTTGCCCACCTGAGGCATTGAACAGAACTTTGCATCGTTGTTTGGCGGTATTGATGACGTCCACCAAGGCATGGGAGGCAGGATTGGCTCGACCTTGATTGTCCGGGATGGCTGCGAATGTGGCGGTAGTGTCTACAACACTTTTGAGCGTGAGTGCGCCTCCTGCGTTTTCGAAAAAAATCCGTTTGCCTTGATAGGGGCAGTTGTCGACGTGCGCAAATTTATCGCGCACAGAATCCATTAATCCGGGTTTACTGTCGAGCATCGTCTTAAACGTCAGTGAGGTTTCGATTTCCCGGTAGTTTAACGTGAATTCTGTTTGACCCGTGAGGTCTTGTTCAAGTGGCAGCGCAGCTTTTCTCTAATCCGGTTACGCATGCATTCAGAGCGCTTTTAACCATGGCCAATAAGAATACCCGCGGCCAGCACCAGTGATCCTCCAAGCAGCACTTGAAACATGGATCGGCTCCAGGAGGTATCCATATACCGATGTTGTATCCAGGTAATCGCCCAAAGCTCGATAAAGACGACGGCAATAGCAACGGTAGTCGCTGTCTTGAAGTTTGGGATCAGATAGGGAAGTGCATGACCAAGTCCGCCAATGGTGGTCATGATGCCCGAGGAAAGCCCGCGTTTGATTGGCGAACCACGACCGCTGAGTACGCCGTCGTCGTGTGCGGCTTCCGTAAATCCCATTGAAATCCCCGCACCGATCGATGCGGAAAGACCGATCAAAAATGTATTGTAAGTTTGCCCGGTGGCAAAGGCCGCCGCGAAGATTGGAGCAAGCGTAGAGATTGATCCGTCCATCAAACCAGCAAGACCTGGCTGTATATACGTCAACAGGAACTGCTTTTTTTCGGCTGCGTCTTCTTCATCTTGGACTGAGTCGGTTATCAGTTCTTTTCCGAGTGCAACCGCACTTGCCTGATGTTGTGATTCTGCATGCGCAAGATCACTGAGGAGTTTTCGCGTGTCGGCGTCAGTGCTGCGAGCAGCAGCGGCACGATAAAAACGTTCCGCTTGCTGTTCCATCTCGGATGCCATTGCCCGAGTCTTCTCAAGCGACAAAGGTCGCGTTAACCAATCTGGTTTGCGCTCGTAATAACCTCTGACATGTTCGCGTCGAATTAATGGAATGGTTTCGCCAAAACGTTGCTTATGCAATTCGATCAGACGTGTGTGGTGCTCATGCTCCTCATCAGCCATCGCGTCAAACAGTTTTGCTGATCCAGCAAAATTTTCGCGAAGGCCGTCGGCGTAAGCGCGATAGATGCGCATGTCATCCTCTTCAGAGGAGATAGCAAGGGCTAGAATTTCCTGCTCATTCAGATCTTTGAATGCGCGACGATAGCCGGGAATTAATCGTGCAAACATATCTACCTCATTACGTGAATGCTGTCAGCCATCAGTGATATGGTGATTTTTGAGCCTGCCGAAATACCGTGTTGAGCTGCGAAGTGCCGAGAGATTCGAAAGCGTAAGGATTTTTCGATATCGTTAAGATGCATGCGCAGTGATAAGTCATCACCGAGTGACACAGCCTCGGCGATTGTGCCGACAAGCTGATTTTTAAGTGCTTCGCTATTTGCTTTGTCTAACTCTTGAATAATCACAGCAGAGGGTGGAATCAACAGGCTTACCTTGTCCCCAACTTTATCAGAGGTCTTCGGCGCTAGCAGCGTGGTTTTGCCGACACTGAAAATAGTAGACACATCATTTTGCTGGTGTACTGTCGCGTCCATAATATTTTGAAAGCCCAGTAACTTGGCGATCTGTCGAGTCTGCGGACGCTGGATAACGTCGTCGACTGTTCCGGATTGCAGGCTCTTTCCTCGATGTATCAGACATATTCGGTCGCACAATTGCTGCACTTCAGTGATGTCGTGTGTGACAAGCACAATGGGGATTGATAACTGCCTGCGCAATTGAGAAAGCTCTCTGTATAGTTTTCGTCTCGTTTGCTGATCCACTGCAGCAAACGGTTCGTCCAATAACAAGACTGATGGTTCGGGAGCAAGGGCTCTGGCCAGTGCAATGCGTTGTTGTTGACCGCCCGACAAAGTATGTGGCTTGCGATCTCCCAGACCTTGCATATTAGTTGTGATGAGCAATTGTTCCACTCGTTGCGCCCTTGAGCTACTTGGTAGCTGTTGCATCGCAATCGCGATGTTATCGGCGGCGCTCAAATGTGGAAACAGTGCATAGTCCTGAAACATAAATCCCACCCGACGTTGTTGTGGGATCAGGTGAATGCCGTCAGTGCTGTTTGCCCAAGATTTGCCATTGCATTGAATGGTTTGTTTTTCAATCTTCTCGAGCCCAGCGACTGCACGAAGTACCGTCGTCTTGCCACTACCTGATGGCCCGGTCAGCGCAATCATTTCGCCTGATTTGCAATTAAGGCTGACGTCTATTGATATGGGTGCACTCTGTTGCAGAAGCACTTGCAGTGAATAGTTCGTTGTAATGTCAGTCTCAGTTGAGTTCATGACGAACGAGTCGAGTAGCGCAGTGCGACCAAGGCGAGCATTGAAAAGAGGACGAGTGCAAGGCTGTACAGCCCGGCTGTTTTCATGTCGAAGGATTGCACGCTGTCATAAATTGCGATGGACAGTGTTCTTGTTCGCCCTTCAATATTGCCACCAACCATCAATACAACACCAAATTCACCTAGAGTGTGTGCGAACACCAAGGCGGCGCTGGTTAGAACACCTGAAAATGTCATCGGAAGTTCGATACGCCACCAGGTTTTCCATCTAGACAAACCGCTGACGTACGCAGCTTCACGCATATTATCGGGCAGCTGCTTATTCGCCAATTGCATAGGTTGGATCGCGAATGGCAGATTAATCAGACACGATGCCAGCACCAGTCCCGCGAAACTGAACACCAGTGGTGTACCAAAAAGGCTCGTCCACAGTTTCCCAACTACGGCGTTGGGACTGAACGTAACCAGTAAGTAGTAACCGATTACCGTAGGCGGTAACACGAGTGGTAACAACAGTGCAGACTCAAACCAGGGCTTTGCACGAAATTCGCTGATCGCAAGCCAACGACCAACGATGATGCCGACAGGAAGCAGTATCAATGTTGTCACTGCAGCCAGTTGTACGGACAGCCAGAACGCATTCACGGGAGGGTGATTCTCATGGCTCAAACCGATCCAGACCATACGACTCGAACACCGTTTGCGCTGTTGATTGTTGTAGCCAATCAGCAATGGCATCGGCCGACGGTGGCGCATCGCGCATGATAATCAGTTGGTGGTCGACCAAATCGTAGTGAGAATCTGGTATCTCAAACACATTTAATGTGTTGTCTATCAAAGCGCCGAGCGCAGTGGGTAACAATGCATAGTCCACGGCGCCGCTGTTCACGAACTGCAGTGCCTGCGCTGTATTTTCACCCAACAAGAGTGCATCTGATGGCCAGGGCCACAGTTTGTGATGTTCAAGCCATTGGCGCGAGGCTTTGCCATACGGTGCATGGCGTGGATTGGCGATGGCTAAGCGAGCTGCTGAACTGCTTTGGTGTTGCTTGCCCAGATCGGTAACAGCGTCCTCGAGTGTTTCGGCAGCTGATTTTTTTGTAATCAATACCAAGCGGCCTGATGCATAGGGTGAACTGGGTGAGCGTGTGAGTCCAAGTCCTCTAAGTTTTTGCGGGCTTGTTTTATCGGCTGCGAGGAATAGATCAAACGGAGCACCGTTAGCGATCTGAACTTGTAGCAGGCCGGTCGATGCAAAGCTGATGTTGATATCTGCAGCGGCGATTTCCGGTGGAAACGACTTTTCCAGATCTTGCCATACAGCGCGAAGACTTGCGGCGGCGGCGATCTGTACGGGTCTGATGTTAGCGCCGGAGTTGGTGTCGGTGTTGGTATCGGTATCGGCCGTTGCGATGAAACTGCCAGTCAATAGACCGAATGCGACCAGGCACTCAAGAAAACAGGCGAGGGCCTTGCGCCGCGAGACCACCTTGTACAGACTATGCTGTGTACCAGCGCGAGCGTTTGCTTTATGGCATCGTGATCGCCAAGGAGTGACGTTAAGCCTGTCTGTCCGGATCATCTGTTTATGAATAAGAATACTGGCATCAAACGCATAGTCATGGCTGGAGTGTACTCGATTCAGGGTATCCGATCCGCGCTACGCAATGAGGCTGCCTTTCGCCAGGAAGCGATCTTGGCGTTTATCCTGATTCCACTTGCGATCTGGTTAGATGTCTCGGCGGTGGAGCGTATTTTACTCATCGGCGTTGTCGTGCTGATACTGATCGTAGAACTGCTTAACAGTGCAGTTGAAGCGGTGGTTGATCGTATCGGTAGTGAGGTTCATGAGTTGTCGGGTCGTGCCAAGGATATGGGGTCAGCGGCTGTTCTGGTTGCGTTTCTCCTGGCTGTTTATGTCTGGATAGACATTCTGCTGTTGTGAGTCTGAATACGTATGAGTGAATCAGCTGGCATTGGAAGCGCCTTTACAACCGCGTTGCAATTGATAGTCAATTGGGACAGCACGCTCGGTGAAATCATCGGCTTGTCTTTGCGGGTGAGCTTGACTGCCGTGGTTCTAGCAGCCCTTGTTGGTTTACCGTGTGGTGCCTGGTTGGCAATGACTCGTTCACCTGTTAAAGCATTGTTGGTCACGATGGTCAATGCCTTGATGGGGCTACCTCCAGTGGTTGTCGGGCTAGTCGTTTATTTGTTGCTGTCAAACGCTGGTGCACTTGGGCCGCTGCAGCTGTTGTATACACCAACAGCAATGATCATTGCGCAAGCGATTCTGGTTTTGCCCATTCTTATTGCCCTGACTCGACAATCGCTTGAATCACTTGATCGTGAGTATCACGAACAATTGAGTTTATTGGGTGTGCATGGTTTGGCCAGAATAAAGACTTTCCTTTGGGAAGGCCGTCATGCATTGATGACTGCATTGCTGGCGGGATTTGGGCGGGCTATTGCAGAGGTTGGGGCTGTCATCATTGTTGGTGGCAACATCAATCATGTTACACGGGTGATGACAACCACCATTGCACTTGAAACCTCCAAAGGTAATTTATCCCTGGCACTGGGGCTTGGCATTATTCTGGTGTTGATAGCTATCAGCGTAAATGCCTTGGTCATCTTCCTGGGATCGCGGTCCGCCACCAAAGCTTACGGTTCATGAGCACCGATCATCAAGGGGATTCAGCGGTTACAGAGATAATCGGTGAGGGTCTGATCATCGAGCGTGACAAACGGCGTTTGCTCGATGTAAACCACGTTGTGTTAGGTGAGAAAGCTTGCAGTGTCATCGTCGGACCGAACGGCGCCGGGAAATCTCTATTGGTCAAAACCTTGTGCGGTTTGATGACAGCTGACTACGGCGCAGTATTGTGGAATAAACGAGCACCTGATCGAGCCAGACGACTGCGTGTCGGCTTGTTACTACAGCGGCCAGTTCTGCTCAGCCGAACTGCGCGAGACAATATTATTCATGCCTTGAAAGCATCAGGTGAACCACAGCGTCAAGCACAGCAGAAAGCTGACGACGTGTTACAGCAAGCTGGCTTGGAAGCCACAGCTGCTGTGCCTGCGCGTCAACTGTCAGGCGGTGAACAACAACGTCTGGCACTCGCCCGTGCGCTTTCCTTGAATCCAGACATCCTTTTCCTTGACGAAGCAACGGCAAACGTTGATCCTCAGTCTACGGCCGCTATTGAGGACGTACTGAGACAGGCTATTGAACAAGGACTGCGCCTTGTTTTGGTTAGCCATGATCTTGGCCAGGTGCGTCGCATTGCGGATGAGGTAATAATGATGAATCACGGGAAAATAATTGAACAGGCGTCTGCTGAGATGTTTTTTAACGTCCCGCAATCTGCGGCAGCCAAGGCAATGTTGTCTGGTGACTTGGTTATTTGATCGACACGCACAATTTCAACGACAAGCAGTTTGAGAGACAAGATTTATGGCTGGTGATTTTGGTACGGCATTTATGCCGGAGATGGCATTAACTCATTACGACGGTGGCTGGTCACCTGAGGCCATGGTGCCAAGCGATGCGCTGATCATGCATCCGGGTGCGCATGTGTTGCACTATGCGAGCACCTGTTTTGAGGGTCTTAAGGCTTTTCGTCACGCAGATGGTCGAGTCGCGATCTTTCGCATGGACAAAAACCTCAAGCGTTTTCAGCAGAGCAGCCAGTTGCTGGCATTGCCCGAATTGGATCTCAAGCAATCAGAACGAATGATTGTTGAATCCGTCACGCAGTATCGTGATGAGGTTCCTGAGCCGCCATCATCAATGTATATTCGCCCCACTCATATTGGCACTGAACCCGCCATTGGCAAGGCTGCTGCACCGAGCCTTACTTCCACTCAGTATGTTTTGTTGTCGCCGGTTGGCGATTACTTTGCTGGCGGCGAAGCCAGTTTGCGCCTGTTGCTTGATGATGTGGGTATGCGCTGCGGCAGCGACCATGGAATGGTAAAAGGCGGAGGCAACTATGCCAGTGCCTTGAAACATATCATGCGCGCTAAAGAAAGCTTCAATGCTGATCAAGTGCTGTTTTGTCCCGGTGGTGATATCCAGGAGACGGGCGCTGCGAATTTCGTTTTCGTTGATGACAACACGATCATTACCAAGGCACTGGATGACTCGTTCTTACATGGCGTCACGCGTGAATCCATTCTTGAGTTAGCCCGAGCCCGAGGCATGACTGTAGAGGAGCGGGACTTGAGCATTGATGAATTATTAGAACGTTCAGCCAAGCCCGGTAGTGAGGCTGGACTTACTGGCACAGCGGCAGTAGTCGCAGCGGTTGGAACATTGATCCACCAAGGCAAAGAGACGCCTGTGGGTTCTGGTAAACCTGGACCTATTTTGCGTGCCTTAAGGGATGAGCTGAATAATATTCAATGGGGTAAATCTGATGATGCTCATGGCTGGCTGACTTTCGTTTGAGGTCGGCATGATTAGACGAATGTGATGAATATGGAGTCAGTCATGCAATATGTACAGCCTGTTCAAGAGCTGCTTGAACGCGGTGGTCCGGTGGTTGCGATACTGCTGTTTATGTCGGTCATTGCGACCATGATTGTTATCGCCAAAATGATTCAATTCGCAGTGCTTGGAATTGCGCGCAATCGCCATGCAGACCGTAGCCTGAATGCGTGGCAGGGAGGGCATATTCGTCAGGCGGTAGAGTCATTAAACGAGTCTTCATCACACCCTGTGGAACGTGTCATGGAGGTGGGTATGCGGGGTCTTGCTTCAGGGCAAAGTTCAAAACTTGTTCGTGAGGAAGTAACCCGTGTGGCGAGGGGGCAGCTAGAGCGTTTGCGAGCGTGGTTAAGACCACTTGAACTAATAGCCACGTTGAGCCCATTGCTTGGTCTATTGGGAACAGTTATCGGGATGATCGCCGCGTTCAGAGCTCTTGAAGCCGCGGGCAGTCAGGTTGACCCAGCGATTTTATCCGGTGGTATCTGGCAGGCTTTGCTGACAACTGCTGTTGGTTTGATTGTCGCCATACCTGCCATGTTGATGCATAACTGGCTTGAGCGACGAGTCGAGCGATGTGCGCATCAGATCGAAGATTACTCTACGCGTGTGTTTACCTTGGCTCCGCGAAAGACCGAATCCCGCAAAGAGCAAACTTCCGCTTCCAGTTCAAATAGTGATTCAATCCTGGTACCCGATGGTCAGGTATCGCTCAGTATGCGTCCAATACACGGGCGCTAGTTGTGATCGATCTAGACACTGTTCCTAGACGGGCGAGCATCAGTCTGACGCCGCTCATTGATGTTGTATTTATTCTCCTGTTATTTTTTATGCTAGCCACACGGTTTGATGTTTGGCAATCCGATTCAGTCTCTGCGGCTGCGCTTGAGACAGGCGGAGTCATTGATGATGAAAGTCAAAAGATTACCGTTGTTGTTGCGGCTGACTCATCGCTTAGTATTGATGGGGAAGCTTTGAGTCAGGTTCAGTTAAGGCAAGAACTGGAGCAGCTTAAAGTGGAGTCTGACGAAACTCTGATTGTCTTGTCCGCTGATGTAAACACTAGTGTGCAGCAACTTTATGATGTAGTCCAAGTTGTTAAAGCCAGTGGTCTGCATCGAATGCAACTGACGTCTCTGGAAGATATTTAGTGATACTTTCAAGTCAGCCAGTGAAAAAGCCTGCGGAAATTCAGGTTACGCCTCTCATTAACATTGTCTTTTTGATGTTGATTTTTTTTATGCTCGCCGGATCTCTCAAACCCACTGAAGTGATAGACCCAGTGACAGGCGTTTCCGCCGAGCCACATTCCTCAACTGATTCGTCATCGACTATCACCATACTCAAAGACGGTAGCCTGCAGCTTGGCGAAAGAGTGGTTAGCGAGGATGAGTTACTGAGTGCATTGACTGCATCAGATATTTCGATAAGTTTGCCTCTGATCAAACCAGATGGTGGACTTGAAGCGAGTAGATTGATCGAAGTTATGCGATTGCTGAGGCAGAGCGGCTTCACCAACGTCAAGCTATTAAGCGTTAGTGATAACAGTCAACGTTGAAAATCCGATATTGGTTTCCAGCACTGGTAGCGGCGATCGTAATGCATGTGCTGGTGCTCGGTTGGATAAGCCGAGTTTCTGAACAAGACCAGGCAGGTTCAGCACCCGCCGGCACCCTTATAGAGCTCGGCACTCCTAGATCTGAACCAACACCCGAGCCAGAACCCGAGCCAGAACCCGAGCCAGAACCCGAGCCAGAACCCGAG
>CAZQOI010000027.1:17861-24353 GCA_964594905.1 uncultured Granulosicoccaceae bacterium | reverse complement strand
GAGCCAGCACCTGAGCCAGCACCTGAGCCAGCACCTGAGCCAGAGAAGGAGTTTGAATCCAACGAGGCTTTGTCTGTATCAGATACGCCGGTTCCAGAGATAGGCGCTAACCCACAAGGCGTCGCTGATTATCGAAGCGTCCTGCGTAAAGCAATCAGCGAGCATCACCAATACCCACGACAGGCGAGGCGTCGCAGACAGGAAGGCCGGGTAGCGTTGGAGTTTTCGATTGATGATGCTGGCAAATTGCTGGATGCTCGCGTTCTTACCAGCTCCGGTCATCCACTCCTGGACGAAGCTGGTTTACGAGCTATTGAAGCTGCCTCGCCATTGCCAGCGCCACCATCTGATGTGAACCAACGAGTGTTTCAGGTTCCACTGCAATTCAGCCTGAACCGATAGGGCAGACTATGAATATCAGGTAGACTCCGCGCCTGAGATTTAAATCGGACAGTGTAGTGACTAGATCTTTTCCTTTTTTGGCCGTGGCGGCAATGGCTCTGGTGGTTGGTGCATCCAACTACCTTGTGGGCGTACCCATTAATGACTGGGTGACATGGGGGCATTTCACTTACCCGCTCGCATTTTTAGTCAACGATCTGGTCAACCGCTTTCATGGCGCTGCAACTGCTCGTCGAGTGGTTTACGTAGGCTTTGCCGTGGGCGTCATCATGTCACTGATAATCCCGGGTATTGAAACGCGAATCGCAATTGCATCTGGTATCGCTTTTCTTACCTCCCAGTTGCTTGACGTCACGATTTTCGACAAGTTGCGCTCTATGACCTGGTGGATTGCACCGGGCGTGTCGTCAGGGATCAGTGCAGTCGTTGACACGATCTTGTTTTATGGAATCGCGTTTTATGGAACTGGTTTGCCTTGGCATCAGTGGGCCGGTACAGATCTAGGTGTTAAATGGCTGGTTGCAGCGCTGGCACTTTTGGTTTACCGCCTCGTTACGCTGAGAACAAGCAGCGCCCGTACAACCTGAACTCAGTTTTCTTCAAATGAACGGATAAGGCCACGTTGCTGCGCTTCGCGTACGCATGAGGTTCGATTTTTAACACCAAAAAGTTTGAACAACTGAGAGGTGTGATATTTGACTGTGGCTTCCGATATTCCAACAATTTGAGATATTTGTTTATTCGAGTTTCCGTCAGCCATCAGTTGCAGCACTTGCATCTGCTTTTCGCCGGGACGCTGCATCTGCGAGCTGCCAGCGTTGTTAAAACTGCGAGCATCTGCGTCTGATATTCCCTGCATGCTGGAACCTTGGAACCTCTCAGGAAAACTCTGACCACCAGCAATGACTTGCTTGAGTCCCGCTATCATTTCAGCACCAGGCAATGTCTTGGGAATAAAGCCCGATGCGCCTTGATCAATTGCCGCGCGAATATATTTGTCATCATCTGAGCCACTGACGACGACAATGGGGATTTGGCTGTGACGGTTACGCAGACCTACGATTAGTCCGATACCGTCAATGCCTGGCATGAATAAATCTGTTATTACCAAGTCATACATATTGCCTTCGTCGACCACAGAAAGCGCGTGCTGGGTGGAGTAACATGCAGTCACATCAATATCTGGCTCAATTTCCTTGAGCATCACTTGCATGGCATCTGCCACTAGACGATGATCTTCCACTAATAAAATTTTCATGATAGCTCCGCTATTTCGGTGGAAACGTCCGCGTCAATGTCTGCGACAACGTCCGCGACAGCGATTAGTAGATCCTCAGCAACTACGGGTTTGTGAAGGAGGCGAAATCCACTGGCAGTTGCCTCTCGCAGCCTCGCAGGAGACGTGTCGCCTGTGATGATCAATGCTGGAATGTCCTCATTCACTTCTTCTCGTACTCGCTCTATTGCACTGTCACCTGTTTGATCGTCGCGTAAGCGATAATCGGCAATGATTAGATCAGGCACGGTTTCAGTCGATATCAATTGCTCGCAGGCATCATCGGCTGATTCGGCGGTGATCACAGTGCTGACTTTCTTGGTTAGCACCGCAGCCATACTGTCACGCACATCAGCCTCGTCGTCAATCACCAGAATGGATAGTTCAGCAAGTTCACTATCATATGAGTGTGGTCTTACTCCCATGCCTCCTTTGGTGGCTCTTCCAGGTTTGCCTTCATTGATTAGTACCTCGAAGCTGGTACCACGGGCGTGTGCGGATTCTATATTTATTTCAAGGTTTAGCAATCTAGCTAACCTTCGTACAATCGACAGGCCCAATCCCAACCCTTTTGTACGATCCCGCTCTGGATTATGTAATTGGTAATATTCGTTGAATATGGCCTCTTGTTCGTTTTTTGGGATGCCAAACCCGGTATCGGTGACTGAAACAAGAACTTTGCCTTCCCGTAGCTCGGCGTTTAGAGACACCGAACCTTCCGACGTGTATTTCAGTCCGTTACTGACAAGATTTCGCAAAATTCGCTTGAGTAATACTCTGTCTGATTTAACCCAGAGATTCGATAGATTAACGTCGAATGCAAGGTTCTTTTCTGTGGCCTCTGGCAGGAAGGACTGATGCAACTGCTCAAACACATCGTCAAGACTGAACGATTCCTCAGTAACATCAATAACACCAGCATCAAGTTTTGAGATATCTAATAGGCTTGAGAGAAGTTCGTTCAGCGCCTCTGTTGAACGATTGACGTTTTCAAGTATGCCGTGTCCGCGTTCTGTTGATATATGTGCCTTCAAAGCACTCAAGTACAAGCCTAATGCATGCAAGGGCTGTCTGAGATCGTGACTCGCAGCGGCAATGAAACGATTTTGCGCTTTACGTTCCTGATCACCACTGGTTAGCTCTTCGAGGGCGGTGCTCAGTTTCAATTGCGTTTCATGCCGTTCGGCAGCAAGGTTTGTTGTGCGTCTATACGCTCTGATCAGTAGGCTGAATGCAAGTCCACCCGCTATAAGCAACATAAGCGCGGATATACGAAATGCCTGATATTGGATATCCATTCGCTCAGTAATATCGTCACGAATTTCAGATTTATTCTGAAACATCGTGAGTCCGATTTCATAAATGCGATTTGAAAGTTGTCGCGATTCCTTGGTCAGTCTTATTGTTTCTTCTGTGCTTAGTGCAACATCGGTGACCATCAGGTTTTCGTTGTCGGTGAGCCATTTGTTGGCATCACGCACAAGAGCATCAGTCGTTGCTTGATTTTTCAGTGTGCCAAGCCAGCTCGGGTCAACGTGATTAAACACGCTCCACAAGATATCGAACCTTCGCAGGTAGAGGGTTTGTCTTTCTTGCTTGAGCTCATCAGTCTCGGCGATACGATAGTCTTCCAGTGATTCAGCGAAGGCATCGAAGTTATGGTCCAGCTGTTGGACAAAATTGAATTCAAGAACGCCATCTTCCTGGAAACGTTTTCGCGTATCGTCAATTTGAATCAGGAGGTAGACAAGGATGCCGATGCAGGCAAGTGCTGCCAACGACGGTATCGCAATAAGCCAACGTTCTTTCAAAATAACTCAATATGGGTTAACTGCCACACTGCGCTGGTAACGTTGAAATCTGTCATCAATTCTGGATATTCGTCAAACGGATAAACAATCCTCAGAGGGCCGAGGCGTCGGATTGATATGTCAGAGCCATTATGTTGATAGGCGATCATGACTGGATACTTGTCCCAGTCGACTTCGACGTCTGCTTTGTAACCGTCGAGCCCGATAGCTGAAAAAGATTTTGCGGTTATTCCAAGCGCGTCGAACATGACGGAGATGCGAACTCCGACAAACTCTTGTTTGCCGTCAGCCCATGGCGTATTGGTTGTGAACATTTCGCTTGGCAGGGCTTTGATCCAGTCCAAATCCAAGTGAATTTCGTCGCCGACGTTTGTATATTCTAATTGTCCGCGAATTATCAGAGCTGGCTCCTTATCCGGTATAGGAGGCAAGGCTTCTGCGTTTGCTTGTGCAGCTACTAAAAGTATCAAGCAGAACAACACGGCTGATAAAGCTTTACGTGCCACAGCTCGAATTCGTACTACCCCTGATGTCAAGCAACTGCGACTTACTGACTGGCTGCTAATTTCCATTGATTCCTTCTCCCATGCGGACTAACCGGTGATGACAACCACTGGATTTTTTGTCAGGTCCAAGTAGACAATAGTACGAATTCTTGTGTGTAAGATACTCATTTATTGCGTTACCTGTCACCTTTTAGCTAGGCAACTGGTCTTTAGGTCAGTTTCCGTGGGCTGTCGGGGCCACTGGCGATGATGCTCCTTTTCTTGCTGATGAACATTACATGAATCAACAACTGCTGATCGAGCCACTTGACGTTAGTAGTTTCGCGCCATTCGGCGATGTTATTGAAGCAGCTGGTGAGCCTGACATGATCATCAATCAGGGCTACTGCAAGCGTTTTCACGATATCGCAACACTCGATATGAATGAGGGTAGAGCAGGAATTAGTATTTTCGCTGGAACGCATTACGCCTTGCCGTTAAAGCTTGCCATGGTTGAACGGCATCCACTAGGCAGTCAGGCGTTTTTGCCGCTTTCCGAATCACCTTATCTGGTCATCGTCGCGGCGGATAATTCAGGTGTTCCTGAGCGACCGCGGGTTTTTCAACCGTCTCCCGGCCAAGGTGTGAATTACCACCGTAATGTCTGGCACGGTGTGTTAACGCCCCTCAAAGTCGATGCCTTGTTCGCGGTTGTGGATCGAATCGGTGACGGAGAGAACCTCGAAGAGCACTGGTTCGATGAGCCATACCTTATAAATTTTTAAATACACCGTACGGTATATATTTCTGTTTTCAGGTGAGTTTTTGCAGTATTTTCACCGAACGGTATAATTTTATTGAAATAGGGCATAATTGCTGCTATTTATCCCGTACGGTTAAAGTGGTAGATCATCGTGACCTTAAAAATACGCACTGCTGAGGAGCTCGGAACGCTGCTGAGGGCTCATCGCAAAGCTCGCGGCCTCACCTTGGCGGAAACCGCTGGCTTGGCCAATATCAGTATCAAATTTCTGTCCGAGTTTGAACGCGGCAAACCCACCGCTGAGATTGGCAAGGTGCTCAAGGTGCTCGGGACTATAGGTCTTGATGTGGTGGTTCAACCGCGAGACCAGCCAAGAGATCAGCCAGAAGATCAGGCAAAGTCGACATCTAGTATTAGCGATACGACTAATAGCGTCGATACAACGGTTACTAGCGATGCATCTAATAGCAGCGATACAACACGTAGCAGCGATACAACGCGCGAAAACGACGCATGATTGATCCAGATAATCTGAATGTATGGTTTGGCGATCGGCTTGTCGGTTATTTGTGGCGTGATGGTGTTGGGCAGATTGGCTTTCAATACGATCAGCAATGGCTGGCATCTGACGGTATTGCCTTATCTCGGCAACTCCCATTACTTTCATCAGCCTATGAACCAACAAACATCGTCGCACACCGCTTCTTTGCCAACCTCCTGCCTGAAGGTGGTGCACGTGAACAGATAGTCCGAGATCTTAAATTAACCAACACTGATTTTAATTTGTTGCGTGCAATCGGCGGTGAGTGTGCCGGTGCACTATCGGTTTTGCCAATTGAATATGAACCATCGTTATCGCACCAATATGAGCGTTTGACTGACGATAAATTATTGGAACTCGTTAAACGTCGCGGTCACGGTTATGGGACCAGTGATTTGGATGCGCGTCCACGATTATCTCTTGCTGGTGCGCAGCATAAATGTGCTGTTTTGATTCGTGACGAAGAATATCTGTTGCCTGTCAGTGATGCGCCATCAAGTCATATCCTGAAATTTGAATCTCACGAATATCGGCATCTACCGCTGTATGAAACCTACACCACTGAATTAGCGAGGGCAGTGGGCTTGCCAGTTGTCGATATAGAATGGCGGGCGGTAGCCAACAAACATTTTGTGCGTGTCGCCCGTTATGACCGCCTAATCGATAAAGACGACGTTATCAGTCGGGTGCATCAGGAAGATTTTTGTCAGGCACTTGGCTATAGCCACGAGAAGAAGTACCAACATGACGGTGGGCCAGACTTCGCTGAGGTTGTACAGCTTGTACGTGAAGTATCGGACGACCCGGCACGCGATGTACAAAATCTCTTGCGCTGGCAGATTTTCAATGTGTTGGCGGGAAATTCTGATGGCCATGCGAAAAACTTGTCTTTGTTGTATCAAACCGATGGCAGCATTCGCCTGACACCGTTTTATGATCTTGTCTGTACCCGTGCTGTTGAACGTATCGATACGCAGTTAGCGTTTGCGATTGGCGATCAAAGAGATCCTCAAAAAGTTGATCAAAGCGACTGGGAAGCTTGCGCTACGCGTTGCGATATAAAGCCAAGGTATTTATTGAAGCTGCTCTCTGACATGGTTGAGAGTTTGCCTTCAGTACTCGGCGACACCCATCGCGCTTTTGCAGAGCGTTACGGTGAACAGGCAGCGATCGAGCGGGTTGATCGTGTGGTTACACAGCAATGCAAACGCGCT
>CAZQOI010000027.1:0-17761 GCA_964594905.1 uncultured Granulosicoccaceae bacterium | reverse complement strand
ACAGGCAGCGATCGAGCGGGTTGATCGTGTGGTTACACAGCAATGCAAACGCGCTAGTTAACGTCCTCATTGTCAGTCTCGATAGCTTCCATGGTTGCTTGAGTTAGATTATTCAAGCTTTTAGCCATATCTCGACAGACAGTCTCGAAGTTATCCGCACTGGCCGATTTGTCGACCGTGACAGGTGCGCCGACGCCGACAACGATATTGGCGAATGGCTTTGGCACCATGAATCTGTCCCAAGAGCGCAAGCACCAGAAATGACTAGCGTGATAACTGATGGGAAGCAGCGGCGCGCCGGTGAGCTGCGCTAGCATCGCGACGCCAGGTTTAAATTCGTAGATAGGGCCGGTTGGTCCGTCTGGCGTGACGATGGGCGACACGCCATGCTGCTTGATGACGGTATAGATTTCGCGCAGCGCCTGCGCGCCGCCACGAGTCGCGGAGCCACGAATGATGTGAACCCCCTGGTTGCCGAACATATTGGTGGCTATGTCGCCGTCGGCCGAAGGGCTAATCAGGTAGCCGAGTTTCAGTGCAGGATTGTGCCGCGCCGTATCGAGCAGATAACGTACGCAAAAAAGTTGGTTCTGGTGCCAGTAGCACGGGATGAAGGGTTGACCGCTTTCCAGAAGAGCCTGCATATGCTCTTCGCCAACAACGCGCCGGACCTTGCAGGTTTTCCACAGCAGGTGAAACAGACTCCACAGTGTCGGAGGTAGTGCTTTTTGGCCGAGACGGCGACGGAATTGTTTCAGCGTCATGCAGATGGGCACTCTTGTCAGGGGTGTTGATAAGGTCTCAATGATATACTTCGTACAACGTTTTTCCTGTCTCAAGCTCGTTCATCGAAGCCTCGCGTGTCCAGCCAAACAACCGTGTCAAAGCTCCCACCCGGGCCACCCGACTGTTTCGACATCAACGTCGACGACGAAACCTTTGATCGCCTCAGCGAATGGGTGGCTGAATATGGCGACATCATCACCGTCAAAGCGCTCAACCGCAATGCGCCATCAATCGTTCTCAACAATCCCGACTACGTCAAGCAGGTCTTGATCAGTAACCACCGAAACTATCGCAAAGGTGTCGGTTTTGAGCGCGTGAAAATGCTTCTTGGCAACGGCATCATTGTCAGTGATGGCGATTTCTGGCGATCCCAACGACGCATGATCCAACCTGTTTTTCATCGCAAGGTCGTGGAAAAGCTGGCGACGATGATGCGAGACTGCAATGAAGCCAAGCTTCGTCAGTGGTTAGCGGATGCTGAGTCTCAAACCGTCATCAACATCACAGAAGAGATGAGCGCATTGGCGCTTGAGGTCGTGCTCAAGGCCTTGTTCAGTCGTGATCTCGACTGGTTGATAGAGCAGCAGGGTGGAAACCCCTTCATGATGCTGGTCGAGGATTCTTCACGCGATCTGAAATTCGCGATGCGTTTTCGGGTGTTGACGCGGCATGTGGCCGAAATGATGGCCAAACGTCGCAGTGAAGATCGTGTCGAGCATGACTTCCTGTCGCTGTTAATGGAAACGCGCGACAAGGACACTAACGAAGCCATGGACGATAAAGCACTGATAGATGAGGTCATGACCATTATTGTTGCTGGCCATGAAACCACCGCGGGCACACTTAATTGGGCCTGGTATCTCTTATCCCAGCATCCTGAGATCGAAACCCGATTACAAGCCGAGGCGGATGCATTGACCGCCGATCCAGGCTTCAAGGACTTGGAGCAACTTGATTATGCTCGTCAAGTCGCCGAGGAAACCTTGCGCCTGTATCCACCTGTGTGGCTATTTTCAAGAAAAGCTATCGACGCTGATACGCTCGGCGAATATGACATACCAGCAGGTAGCAATATCTTTCTTTGTCCTTATCTGTTGCACCGGGATCCCAACTACTGGGACAGTCCCGATAACTTCAAGCCTGAGCGATTTGATGCCGAAGCTGTAAAAGTGCGCCCCCGTCATATCTACTATCCTTTCTCCTTGGGATCGCGACGCTGTATCGGGGAATTTTTCTCCCTCGTTGATATGCAGCTGCATCTCGGTTTGATGGCTAGACATTTAAAATTGACGCATGTGCCGGATCAGCCGGTTGGTATCGAACCGCATATCAATCTACGCGCCCGTCACCCGATCATGATGCGAGTTCACACTCGCTAGAACGTAACTGGTAAGACCCGATGACGCACGAAACTCTGACAGCTTTACTTGAGGCGCGCGCCTCCAGTGAACTTGGAATCAACTTCATCAATGCGGCTGATCGCGAAAAAAGGCTTAGCTACCGCGAGCTCTATCAGTTGGCGAGATCTCGACTCGGTCAGTTCCAATCTGCTGGCGCGTTGCCAGGCCAATTTCTGATTATCCAACGAGCGGATAATGAGCAATTTATTATTTCGTTCTGGGCCTGTCTTCTAGGTGGGCTCATTGCTGTCCCGGTAGCACCCGGCAACACGGCCGAACATCGCCACAAACTTTTCCGCATTGCCAAAAAACTGGATCATGCCTGGTTGTGTACAGACCAGAATAACGCCGAGCGTCTGAACGCTTTCAGCGAGGAACATTCGCTAGTTGATGAGTGGCAATCACTGTCATCGCAGTTGGTTGATGATGATGCGCCGGCCAACTCTGATGTCATCAATCACAAGGCAGCTCCAGCTGATCCAGCATTCATACAATTTTCATCAGGTTCAACCAGTGCGCCCAAGGGTGTTGTGCTGACGCATAAAAACCTTATAACAAATTTGGATGGAATCATCAGTGGTATGCGTATGCAGGCTGATGATCGTTTCCTGAGTTGGATGCCATTGACCCATGATATGGGGTTGATCGGTTTTCATTTAACGCCAGTCATGGGCGACACTGAACACTTCCTGATGCCTACCGATCTCTTTGTGCGTCGTCCAGCGCTGTGGCTGAAAAAAGCCTCGGAGCATTTGATTACCGTTCTGTGTTCGCCAAACTTTGGTTACCAACATTTTTTAAAATCATTTAAAGTCAAAACGGCTGAGACGTTTGATCTGAGTAATGTGCGATTGGTTTTCAACGGTGCAGAACCAATTTCGGTTGAACTTTGCCAACAGTTCATGCAGTCATTGAGCGCTGCGAAACTTGATCCGGATACCATGTTCCCGGTTTATGGTTTGGCTGAAGCGAGTCTTGCGGTGAGCTTTCCGTCATTGGAGGATCGCTTTAACACGATTGCTGTCAGTCGCAATTCTTTAGGCCTTGGTGAGCGCACTACCGAAAGTATTTTGACCCCTGACAGCGATACCTCGTCTGCCTTGTCGTTTGTGTCAGTTGGTTCGCCTATTAATCATGTGAGCGTCAGGGTGGCAAATGCAGCAGGGGAACCCTTTGTGGAGGGCACAACGGGCCACATCTTTATAAAGGGTGAAAATGTCACTGCGGGTTACTTCCGTGATGATGCACTTAACGCATCGTTAATCACCGAAGACGGGTGGCTTGATACCGGCGATCTTGGTTTTTTTCACCAGGGACAGCTTTACATTACTGGACGCGCCAAAGACATCATCTTTGTCAGTGGTCAAAATGTGTATCCGCATGATCTAGAAGAGTTGGTAATCGGCAAGAGCATTGTCGAACGCGGCAAGTTGGCGATCTCAAGTAAACCCACTGATAGTGGTGTTAGAGAAGAACTCATCGCTTTTGTACTGCACCGTGGCGACGACCAGGCGCTGGAAGCGTTGGCAACCAGTATCACACGTGAACTTGGCGAATCTGCGGGTGTGCGTGTTGATCGTGTTGTAGCGGTTCCACGTTTGCCAAAGACCACCAGCGGAAAGGTGCAACGATTCCTGCTGATCAAGAATCTGATTGCTGGTAAATACCAACAGGTAGTCAGTAACACGCCGAGTTTTACTGAGGCCTCTGGTACCCAAGACTCCACAGATGGTAGCAACGATAGTTCAGTTAACCCATCCGCCAGTATTGATGCAGAATCAACAGCTAATCTGTCTATAGCTGAGCAATTGCAACGTATTTGTGTTGCCAAGACTGATGGTATGAATATCGGTATAGAAGATAATTTATTTGATCTTGGTATAAGTTCCTTGATGCTTGCCGAAATACACACTGCCATCGAAGATACCTGGCCTGGGCGGGTTGACGTCACTGATTTATTTGATTATCCAACGGTCAAAGAGCTAGCCACTTTTCTTGAGGGTGAGCCTGCGCTGAGTCCGGCATGATCTCGTTCCTGGCCATATGATGAGCTGATGATCGACTTTGCTCAGTATGGCGTTTTTGATCGACCGGCTCAGTGTGAGATCGGTTTTTTTCTGCCCAATACATTTGCAATGTTGCCATTCATTGCCGCACTTGAACCGTTGCGTGCAGCCAATCGATTTAGCCAGGAGTCGTTGTATCGTTGGCATTTGTTTGGTGAATCAACGTCGCCAGCAATAGCTAACAATGCTATGACACAGGAAGTCAGTGGCACACTGGATTCTGCGCGGAACCTGCACCGTCTTATTGTGTGCGGACCACACGATCCGCATCACCATGACTTCGAAGACGCCATTCCGGTTTTAAAAAGACTGTCGCAAGCAGGGACCGCTCTTGGCGCTCTTGATACCGGAACTTATTTGCTTGCCGAGGCTGATCTAATCCGGAATAAACGTTGCACAATTCATTGGGAAGTGTTGCCTGGTTTTCGTGAAGCTTATCCAGCGCTCGATGTGTCCAGTGAGTTATTTGAAGCGGATGATGATCTGTTTACCTGTGCTGGCGGTGCGGCGGCTCTTGATATGATGATCGCCATCATTGCTTCAGACCACGGGCGTAAATTGGCAACTCAGGTTGCGGAGTTGTTTATCCATACTGATATTCGTTCGTCCAATAAACCGCAGCGACTTGGTATCGCTGAACGCACAGGCATTTACCATCCTGGTTTGATCAGTTGTATAGAGTTGATGGAATCCAATATCGAACAACCTTTAAACACCACTGAACTTGCGTCAATGGTCGGCTTGTCTTCGCGCCAGTTGGAACGCCTGTTTCGCGCCCATATGGACTCCACACCGACGCTCTATTACCAGCAGCTGCGATTGCATCATGGGCGGGACCTGCTCAGGCAGACATCAATGAGCGTTCTCGAGGTGTCGGCTGCTGTCGGCTTCACGTCCGCAGACTACTTTGCTCGGCGCTTTAGAGCTTTGTTCGGTTGTTCACCGACAGATTCGCGTTTCAGGCATTAGCGCTATTTAGGCTGTCGTCAGAGTCATTGATAAGGTCGTTTCTGTCCGTCCTTCGATTTCCTCGAGCGTCAATAATCACTTCAGGTAAATGACCTTGAATCAAGGCGGTTGTATGACAGAGTCTGGCAAGAAAGTCTCACGTCGCGGCGCACGAGCAGCAAAGCGTGCTTTACGAGCCGCCCCGCTAGCAGAAGCCGACCGACCGGTTCGACCGGGCTTTAGTGGGGGTAATTACAAACCGCTTGCCGCTGATGATCTAGTCAAGATTAATGAAGCGGTTATGGATGCCTTGGAGAATATTGGTCTTTCTCAGGCGATACCTTCATGCATTGAGTTGGTCACGGCCGCAGGTGGTCGTTATCACGATGGGCGTTTGCATTTTCCGCGTGCCCTGGTTGAAGACACCATTGCCAATGCTCGCAAGGACGTTGTCTTGTTTGGGCGTGATCCGAAACATGATATTGAGGTGTCCGGGTCTCGTGTGTACTTTGGTACCGCGGGAGCTGCTGTGCATATCGTTGATATCGAAGCCAATGAATATCGCGATTCTGAACTTAGCGATCTTTACAACATGGCGCGTCTTGTCGACAAGCTCGACAATATTCATTTCTTCCAAAGATGTCTGGTTGCCCGTGATGTTGTTGAACCGATAGATTTGGATATCAACACTTGTTATGCCGCTGTGCGTGGAACAACAAAGCACATTGGTTCGAGTTGGGTCGAGCCGCATCATGTTGAGGAATCGCTCAAAATGTTGCACATGATCGCGGGCAGTGAAAAAGCCTGGCGAGAACGTCCTTTTGTCAGTATGTCTAATTGCTTTGTGGTACCACCTTTGCGTTTTGCCGAGGACTCCTGTCATTGCATGGAAACAGCCGTGCGAGGTGGCATGCCGGTGCTGTTACTAGCCGCAGGGCAAGCAGGTGCGACGAGTCCTGCAGCATTGGCCGGAAGTGTGGTTCAGGAAGTGGCTGAAGTGCTGGCAGGTTTGGTGTTTGTTAACTTGTTGGTTCCACAACACCCGGCGATATTTGGAACATGGCCTTTTGTCTCTGATCTCAGAACCGGATCCATGAGTGGTGGAAGTGGTGAACAGGCGGTACTGATGGCCGCCTGTGGACAGATGGGGCGTTACTACGGTTTGCCAACTGGCATTGCGTCCGGGATGGCTGATGCAAAGACACCTGATGCACAATCTGGCTATGAGAAGGCGTATACCAATACGCTCGCTGCTCACTCGGGTGCGAATCTTATTTACGAGTCGGCAGGTATGCATGCTTCCTTGTTAGGTGTCTGCTACGAAAGCATGGTGATCGACAATGATATGCTCGGTGCGATCAACCGAACGGTCCGCGGTATTGAAGTTAACGATGAAACCTTGTCGCTCGATGCAATGCGCGATGTCTGTGTTGATGGACCAAATCATTATCTTGGGCATCAGCAAACACTGGGTTTGATGCAAACGGAATATATTTATCCAGAAGTAGGTGATAGAACCAGCCCGAAGGAATGGGTGGAATCTGGAAAACCAGTATTGCTTGAAACCGCGAAAGCGCGTGTCGATGACATCTTGAACAACCACTATCCGGATTCGATAAGTTCAGAGTTGGATGCAGAAATACGAGAGCGATTCAACATTCTGTTACCTGTCGAGTTAACACAAGCTAAATCCTGAAGGCGTTTTCATGAATAAACAAGCACGAGTAGTTGTTATCGGCGGCGGCGTCGCCGGTTGCAGTGCCTTGTATCATCTTGCCCTGCGTGGCTGGACTGACTGCATGTTGTTAGAGATGGATGAACTGACGTCTGGTTCAACCTGGCATGCGGCTGGCAATATCCCCACCTTTTCTGGTTCACGCAATGTCATCAAGTTGCAGCACTACAGCACCGAGCTATACGCAAGGCTTGCGAAAGATCCTGATTACCCGATCAACTACCACCAGACGGGCTCGATACGGTTGGCGCAAAACAAAGCGCGTATGGAAGAGTTCCATCATGTCTCTGCGATGGCCAATGCAATGGGTATCGAGTATGAGATGCTCGACCTGGATGAAATGAAAAAACGCCATCCATTTCTCGAATCCCATGATCTCGAGGGTGCGCTTTGGGATCCGCACGATGGTGATATCGATCCAAGCCAATTGACTCAAGCCATGGCTTCAGCCGCGCGAAAACTTGGCGCGACGATTCATCGATTTACGCGCGTAACGGGTGTCAAGCGAACCAACAGTGGCGAATGGGAGATCAGTACCGACAAAGGTAATGTCACCGCTGAGTTTGTGATTAACGCTGGTGGATATCGCGGTGCAGAAGTTACCGGTATGGGTGGTAAGTTCCTGCCAATGGTATCGATGGAGCATCAATACCTTGTGACCGAATCAGTGCCTGAACTCGAAGCTATGTCAGAATTGGTCCCGCTGGTTCGTGACCCGGACGATTCTTATTATTTGCGTCAGGAAAAAACCGGCTTGATACTCGGGCCTTATGAATGGAAGGCAACTGCACGTTGGCACGATGGCAAGATTCCGAATAACTTTGCCTATGAGTTGTACCCGGATGATCTTGAACGTCTTGAGTGGTACATCGAACAAGCCTGTGCACGTATGCCGATACTCGGCAGTGTGGGTGTTCAACGCGTTATCAATGGGCCCATTCCCTATGCCCCTGACGGACTGCCGTATGTGGGTCCGGCGTTTGGCATGCCTAATTTCTTTCATTGCTGTGGTTTCAGCTTCGGTATCTGTCAAGGTGGTGGTGCTGGTAAGTCAATAGCTGAGTGGATCATTGATGGCAAACCTGAATGGGATCTATGGGATATAGATCCGCGACGTTATACCGAATACGCCAATCAGCAATACGTAGTGGATAGAGCGACCGAGTTGTATCAGCACGAGTATGCGATCAATTTTCCAAACGAGGAACGGCCAGCGGGGCGTCCAGCATTAGTTAGTAATGTGTATGAGCGCTTGAAAGAGAAAGGTGCGCATTTTGGTGCTCGTGGTGGTTGGGAGCGTGCGACCTGGTTTCCACGTGCGGGCGACAATACTGATGAAACTCCTAGTTATCAGCGTGGCGTCTGGTTTGATGCGGTTGCCGAGGAGTGTAAACATGTACAGGAACATGCAGGCATTCTGGATCTCAGTGGCTTCTCGAAATACGATGTCAAAGGTGATGGTGCTGCCCAGTGGCTTGACAGCCTGATCGCTGGCAAGCTGCCACGTGTTGGTCGTGTGTCTTTGTCCTACTTCTGCCAGGAAGATGGTGGTCTGTGGTCAGAGATGACATTGACACGACTCGCAGAAGATCACTTTCTGTTGATAACCGCTGCAGCTGCCAAGTGGCATGACTATCAATGGCTCGAAGAGCGCTTACCAGCGGACTCTCAGATTAGCCTGAGCGATATAAGCAATGACTATGGGACCTTGGTTCTGGCAGGTCCGAAGTCACGCGAGATCCTGCAGCAATTGACTAACAGCGATCTTTCCAACGAAGCATTTCCGTGGTTATCACATCAAACGATGCAAATTGGTGGCGCAGAAATTTATGCGCTACGTGTCAACTATGTGGGTGAACTTGGTTGGGAATTACATGTAAAAAATGCAGACCAATTATCTGTCTATGACGACTTGATGAGTGCTGGTGCGGATCATAAACTTCGTGATTTTGGCGCTTACGCGATGGATTCAATGCGGCTTGAGAAAAGTTATCGGGCCTGGAAGGCTGAACTCGATTACGAATACTCACCGCTACGCTCGGGTTTGTCACGATTTGTTGATCTCGAAAAAGCAGAAGACTACCCAGGTAAGGCCGCTTTGATTGCTGAATCGAAGTCGGAACTACCCGATATATTCACCACCTTGGTACTCGAAGCTACTGACACCGATGCGATCTACGGTTGTCCTATTACAGTGAATGATGAGGTTGTCGGATACACAACATCCGGTGGCTACGGGCACAGAATAGGTAAAAGCATCGCCCTGGGGTATATCAAGCCATCGCTGAATGTGGCAGGTACCGCGGTCGAGGTCAGTTTGCTTGGAAAATCAATCAAGGCTGAAGTTGTCGACGAATCACCGTATGATCCTAAGAACTTAGCCTTACGGAGTTAGTCATGCAGATGCGCAAGATCGGATCACTCAGTGTGTCGGCTGTTGGTCTGGGCTGTATGAACGTCTCGTTCGGCTACGGTCCTTGCGATGATGACACGGGTGCGCGTCTTTTTAATGAGGCACTTGATGAGGGTTATACCTTTCTTGATACCGCGTTTATGTACGGCGGAGGGCATAACGAGACTTTGTTAGGCGAGTCCTTGTCATCCAGACGTAAAGAATTTGTACTGGCCACCAAATGTGGCCTGTCACCAGATGGCATCAATGGGCGTCCGGACAAGATCAAAGCGGAGTGCGATATCAGTCTCAAGCGACTTAAGACTGATGTCATTGATCTGTACTATCTACATCGGGTTGACCCTGACGTGCCTATCGAGGAATCCGTAGGTGCACTGTCTGATCTGGTCACCGCTGGCAAGGTACGTGAAATTGGCTTGTCTGAAATCAGCACCGATACCTACCGCCGTGCGCATGAAACCCATCCTATAGCGGCCGTTCAGTCTGAGTATTCGCTTTGGTCTCGAACACCTGAGCGAGGTATGTTGCAAGCCTGTCTCGATGCTGGCACTACCTTTGTGCCGTTTTCGCCACTTGGGCGAGGCTTTCTGGGTGGGACATCAAACAACGTCGATAACATAGCCGACAACGATTTACGCGCCACGATTGCTCGACCACGTTTTGAGGTCGATGCCTTTGCTGAGAACCAAAAGCTCTTGTCGGCATTTGGTGATATTGCCAAGCAGCACAATTGCAGCATGGCTCAACTTGCGCTTGCCTGGTTACTCGCCCAGGCTGATAACACTTTAGTGCCTATTCCTGGTACCAAGCAGATAAGCTTCATGAAGGAAAATATTGCAGCGGCCAATATCAAGCTGGATGCTGATGCAGTCGCAACTCTGGATGCCTTGATCAATGAAGACACAGTCATCGGAGAACGCTACACGGCTGACAGGATGCAAAGCACAGATTCCGAACGCGACTGAACAACTCAATAATGAGCAATATCAAGCTTGTTGAATCCAGATTATTCGCTGTACCGCTTGCCGAAGTCCTGGTTGATGCGAAACACGGTAGTCACACACATTTTGAATTGCTGACTGTCACCGTCACGCTCGAAGATGGTCGAAGCGGAACAGGGTATACGTATACCGGTGGTCGGGGTGGTCGTGCCATCAAGGCACTGGTTGACCATGATCTTGCGCATTTTCTGATTGGCGAGTCTGCCGAGAATGTCGAGGCCCTGAACGAGGCAATGGGTTGGCATATTCATTATGTTGGACGCGGTGGCTGTGCCTCATTTGCCATTTCAGCTATTGACATTGCACTGTGGAATATTCGTTGTAAAACGGCAAGCCAACCCTTATGGAAACTGGCCGGTGGTGCTGCAAATCGCTGTGGTGCTTATTGCGGTGGTATCGATCTCAATTTTTCACTGGACAAACTACTCAAACAAACTGAGCAATACCTTGAGCGCGGATTCAATGGCGTAAAGATAAAAATTGGACAAGAGACTCTGGCAGAGGATGTCCAGCGTGTTGAGGCTGTGCGCAAGATGATCGGACCAGATGCTGAATTTATGGTCGACGCCAATTACAGCATGACAATTGAACAGGCTATTGATGCAGCAAACGCATTCCAAGCCTATGACATCAAGTGGTTTGAGGAACCGATCGTACCTGATGACTATCGCGGCTATGCACGTATCAGCGAAGCTACCGATATGCCATTGGCTATGGGTGAGAATCTGCACATTTGGCATGAGTTTGAAATGGCGTGCAGAGAAGCGTCCTTGTCTTATATTCAGCCAGATGCGTCAAATTGCGGCGGCATTACCGGTTGGTTGCAAGCGGCGGAGCTTGCCTTGGCACACGGAATTCCTGTGTGCAGTCACGGTATGCAGGAATTGCATGTCAGCCTGGTTTCATCGCAAGTGCATGCAGGAACCATTGAAGTGCATTCGTTCCCGATTGATCAGTACACACATCGACCTTTGATTGTAGAGAACCATCAAGCGATAGCGCCTGATGAACCTGGTATTGGTGTCAGCTTTGATTGGGACAAGTTAACGATGTATGAGGTGTAGACATTGCGTCTGGCACCACATAGGAGCGATTTCTGAGCTAAATGTCTAGCGGAAGCCGGTTTGCAGTCAAATTTGGCTTATTTTAATGGCCACCACTTTGATTACGCGCGATGCCCCGCGTCAATCGAAGCACGCCAAGCCGGAACGCAAGTGGTAAGCTCAGAGCCAAGTTTTCAGAGAATTCAACCTCCTAACGGGGTGTAATCAAAAATTGTCTTTGTTTAAAAAATCGCTCAAATAAGGGATCACCATGAAACACAAGTTATTAAGCACACTGGGTGTATTTGCGCTAGGCACATCAGCGGCATCCGCAGATTTCTCGTTAACGATTCTGCACACCAACGACATCCACAGCCGAATTGAGTCTATCAATAAGTTCGACTCCACCTGTGACGCAGAAGGAGAGGCGGAAGGTAAATGTTTTGGTGGAGTCGCTCGAATCAAAACCAAAATGGACGAGTTGCGCACCCAACTCGGCAATCAAAACGTACTCGTTTTGGATGCAGGCGACCCGTTCCAAGGCTCGTTGTTTTATACCACCTACAAAGGTGAAGCCGAAGCGACCTTTATGGAGGCTATTGGGTATGACGCCATGGCCGTTGGTAACCATGAGTTCGATGACGGCCCAGAAGGTTTAGCCAAGTTTATCGATGCCGTCTCTTTTCCTGTAGTGTCCGGCAACATTGATGTCAGCGCAGAAGACAGCTTGTCTGGCAAGGTTGAGGATCACTTAATTCTCGAAGTGGGTGGCGAGAAGGTCGGTATTGTCTCAGCGCTCGCGGTTGATACGGTCGATACGTCCAGCCCAGGCGACAACGTGACCTTCGAAGATGAAATTGCGGCACTTAAAGCCGATGTGGCTGAACTGGAAGCTGAGGGTGTCAACATGATCATTGCACTCAATCATGTCGGTCTGAGCAAAGACTTGGACATTGCACAAGCCGTACCCGGCATCGACGTCGTGATCGGTGGTCACAGTCATACATTGATGTCGAACGAACAAGAAGGTGCACCGGCATACCCCACCATGGTTGGTGATACCGCTGTTGCTCAGGCCTACGCCTATTCAAAATACATCGGTCAACTTGAGGTGACCTTCGATGATTCAGGCAAGGTTATCGCCGCTGGCGGCGAGCCAGTAGTGCTTGATGCTTCAGTAGTACCCGACGCCGCCATGATTGCGCAAATCGCTGAAATGGGCGCACCTATTGAAGAGATGAAAAAACGTATCGTGGCGAAATCATCCGATGTGATCGACGGAGATCGTGCCGTCTGCCGTGTGACGGAATGCCCGATGGGTAATCTTGTTGCTGATGCCATGTTGGATCGTGTAAAAGATCAAGGAGTCACCATAGCCATCCAGAACGGCGGAGGCTTACGCGCCTCTATCGATGGAGGGGAAGTGACGATGGGAGAGGTGCTTTCTGTTCTTCCGTTTCAAAACACACTCGCCACATTCCAGGTCACCGGTCAAACCATTATCGACGCACTGGAGAATGGCGTCAGCCAGGTAGAAGAAGTTAAAGGGCGGTTCCCGCAAGTTGCCGGGTTGAAGTTCACCTGGGATCCTGCAGTCGCCCCGAACGAAGGCCGTATTCAAGAAGTCATGGTCATGGAAGGTGATAGCTTTTCACCGATTGACCCCGCCGCTAGCTATTCGGTTGTATCCAACAATTATGTGCGTAACGGTGGCGATGGCTACAAAATGTTTAAGGAAGCGGTTAACGCCTATGACTATGGCCCTGATTTAGCCGATGTTACCGCGGAGTTTATGGCAGCTCAGGGTGACTATGCGCCTTACACGGATGGGCGTATTTCGCAAAAGTAAGAGATTGTTGAGGGGGCGTTGAGGCCCCCTCTTCAATTATCAATCGTGTTTAGTCATTATCCACCCAATGTGAAGTGAGTAGCAGCGTCGCACTCACGTTAAAATTTTTCGAATACAACGGTAGAAAGAAATTCACACCCTATGTCTTGGCGACTGATAGCTACGCTAGTAACTCTAGTCAACATCTTTGCCGCATTCGCAACAGCGCAAGCAGCTCCACGTACTGGCTATATTCTTATTGATGCAAGTAGTGGTAAGCAGTTAGCCGCCAAGAATGTTGATACGGCCTTTATGCCTGCTTCTACGATGAAGCTCGTGACTATGCTCTCCGCGCTGGACCATCTAGGCCCGGATCACCGCTTCGAAACATCGCTTTATTACACCGGCAATATCAAAGACTCTGTTCTCGAAGGCGATCTTGTTTTGCAAGGCAACGGTGATGTCGAACTGGATCTTAACGATCTTATGCATATGGCCTTAACCTTACGTGAACTGGGCATTCGTAAAACCAATGGTCGATTTCTTATCTCGGATGATTCATTCTTAAGGGTCACTGAAGTCAACCCCAGGCAACCACTGGACGCACCCTATAATGCGGGAGTTGGACCACTGTCGCTGGCTTTTGGGCGCGTGAAATTACGTTCAAAACAAGATGGTAGCGTCTTCGCCAACCCGGAATTGGTCGAGCGTGGGCCAGCCTGGCACATGGCTTCATCGGTTGAGGGTAAGCGTTACCGAGAATTACCGATCCGCGACGTAGGCATGCACGCTGCACTTAGCTTACGCCGGATTGCGAGCGAGCTGGGTATAGCACTGCCCACGCCTGAACGTGGCACCACTAAAAAGCCGTTACTAGAGATCAAGACAATTCAAAGCAAACGTCTGATCGAGATCATCGAAGGCATGATGGTGTATTCGAATAATCAAATAGCCGAAACCATTGGTCTTGCCACGGCGCGTGCACTTGAATTATCTCCTCAATCACTCGAAGAGAGCGCATCAAAACTTTGGCAAGATCTGACAACACGATTACCCGAAACTAATTGGCAAGGGTTTCGAATCACCAATCATTCCGGCCTTGATTCCCAAGCCCGCGCCACACCGGCGCAACTTGCAGCACTCCTGCAATATGGGCTTGACCGTTATCACTTACCACATCTTCTTCCGGCGAATGCCTGGTCTGGTTCGTTATCACGACGGTTAGTTGAAGAAGATCACTTGCAACGCATCTGGGCCAAAACAGGATCGATCGATTTTAGCGCTGCGCTTGCAGGCTATGTGTTACCCAAAACTGGTGGATTGTGGTTATTTGTGATTGTCAGCGATGACCTGGAAAGGCGCGCAGTTTATGATGCCATGCCCGAACCCAGCGCCGAGATACGCGAAGAGTATCAACGCTGGGACCGCAATATAAAAGCACAACATGACGACCTTCTACGTCAATGGATTAACGGTAGCTTTTAACGCTACTGAAAGCCTTATACTTGTTTCTCTCCTGAGTCGATAGCCAATCATGTCAGCACTTTTTTCACCTTTGAGCATTCGTGGCGTTACTCTACCTAACCGAATTGTTGTGTCACCGCTATGTATGTATTCGGCTATAGAGGGTAAGCCACAAGCGTTTCATTTTGCACATCTGAGTACCTTTGCAAGAGGCAAAGCTGGTTTAGTTTTTACTGAAGCAACTGCCGTAGAGCCGGAAGGACGAATAACGCCCCAATGTCTTGGAATCTGGAGCGATGAACACGCTGCTGAGATTAAGCCAATTGTTGACTTTATCCATAGCATGGGTGTTGTACCAGGTATTCAACTGGCCCATGCTGGGCGCAAAGCGTCAGTATCTGCACCCTTTGATGGCGCCAAGCCGCTGTTAGCTGATCATCCGCATTCATGGCAAGTGGTTGGTCCTGGCTCAACAGCTGTTGCTGAGGGCTTTCCAAAACCGATCGAATTGAGCGTTGATGACATTAGTGAATTGGTCTCAAAATTTGCGGTTGCAGCTAAGCGATCAATTGATTGTGGCTTTCAAATTATTGAACTGCATGGTGCACATGGTTATCTTATGCACAGCTTTTTGTCCCCGCTAAGCAATCAGCGAATCGATCAATATGGAGGAGATCTGGCAGGTAGAATGCGATTTCCACTCGAAGTAGCTCGTGCTGTTCGCAGTGGTGTTGGAGAAGATATTCCGATTTTCTTTCGTATTTCTGCAACCGATAATTCTGATGGTGGTTGGAGCATGGACGATTCGGTCGCGCTGTCCAAAGAGCTTTGCGATGCCGGCGTGGATGTCATTGATTGCTCTTCTGGCGGTATCAAAGGTGCACCCAGCTTTCGGGTCAGTGATGATGGCACACCGCTGAATCAATCCTCGGCAAGGCCACCTGGATTTCAGGTGCCATATGCGACAAGGATAAAAAAAGAAACCACGCTTAAAAGTATGGCGGTGGGAGTGATAATTGACCCGCAGCAAGCAGAGTCCATAGTGAGTGAAGGACAAGCAGATCTTGTTGCTTTGGGTCGTGAAATTATGTACAACCCATTTTGGCCACTGCATGCCGCGCAAGCGCTCAATGCTGATCCTGATTTCTCACTATGGCCGCCACAATACAAATGGGCTGTGGATAGACGTGAGCAAATACGAAGGTTTAATAAGTAGCTGCATTGAGTGTAGTTTTCTGTGGCAGCATGTTTTCCTGTTCGAGCATATCGGCTTGTTAGGTGTCATCAAGTAGATCTGTGGCAAGAGCAAGCGAATTTGCGGTAAAATTGAATTGTTGACCGTTCATGCATTTAAAAATGGCAAGTTATTCTAAAGATAAGATCTCGCATACCATTCTTGAATTTGGTCGAAAATTTATCGCTCTACTGCCAGAGCCACATCAAAAAAATGAACTCGAAGCCTCCATGGAAACTGTGGTCCTTGTCTGGAATGCAGTAACGCTAGATACCGTACATGGGACTACCGAAAACACAGATACCATCTTTGAATTATTAAAGGATGAACCCCCCGAGTATGTACTTCACATCAAACGATTAGTGATGCGGAAGAAGAGGCATTTTTCTTCGGACTTGAGAGGGGTGGGGCGCAAATGGATAATAGAGAAAAATGGTGAATTGATATTCGGATGTGATGCCAGGGCGATAGCAGACTAATTCAGGGAGCAATTGGGTGTTACAGATCAGATGCACAAGAAAGGTTCTTGACCTATTTTCGTACAGAGCTGAACATCTGGCAGAAATTAAAGATCGAGATTCGCTACTCGGAAATTGGTATGTAAATGAATTGCGAATTGACAGAAGAAAAGTACTGTTATTTGCTAATGAATTAACGCTGCTGTCCTTCGTGTATTTTGGTGTGAAGAAATCTACGGCTAAGAATCTCGAAATGAGAACTGTTAATGGAATAGGGCGCCTATTGGACACTGAGGGCTTTAGCGACGAAGAGATAGAGCAAGTGATTGATGATTATCTTGTCGCTGGAGTTACTAAAACCGATAATAGGCGTATGTTGGGAAATATGAACGATCTGGCTTTTCTATATGAAAGCATGATCCATAGTTCGGGAGGTTTTCAGCACTGCGATATCGAAGAGATACAAAAAAGAATTAACAGAACTCCACAGCGAAATTTGAAATGGAAATATTCAATTGATGAGGCCCGGAAGGTAATACAAGGTACAAGCCGATATGAAACCTAACAAAACAATGGAGCTGTAACTTGACCCTGCCACGACTGCGCTGACGCTCCGCCGCGTCAGCCTCAAGTTCACCTCATTGCTGTTGATAATATTCATTTATCATACATAACTACTTCTATTTCTAAATTGTTGTGATCCTTAAAGTAAAACCGCTGTCCTGGTTCGTAGTCCGCGTGAGAATGTGGTTCGAAGCCCGCAGCAACAACTCGTCGCTCCGTCTCCTCCAGGTTATCAACGACTACAGCAATATGATTGAGCCCGAGCTTTGAGTCATATGTTGATTCGATTTTTTCAAGTTCATTGTTGGATTGGTAGAGCGCAAGGTACGAGAATTCCGATCCCACATGGATAGTTTTGCCCTCGTAAATTGCATCTCCCTCCCAGCGTATTTTCCAATCAAAAAGTTTGCATAAGAGATTGGCAGTCTCAGTGATGTCTGGGACTGTGATATTGACGTGCTCAAGTGTGGCTTGGCTCATGACATTTTCCTTTTTTTAGTGGCTGTAACTTCTGATTTGACTTATGAACAAATCGAGGATAAAACCTCAAGTTAACTTGAGGTCAAGCACTATGTCTAAAAAAAATGAGAGGACGTCTCTGCCAGTATTTCTGAGTATTGGTCAAGTGGCAAAGCGGTGCGGTACCGCGGTATCCGCGATTCGGTTTTATGAGAGCAAAGGTTTGTTGCGAGCAAGCCGAAACACGGGTGGCCAAAGGCAATTCCATCGATCACAGATACGGCGATTGTCATTTATCCTTATTGCACAGCAACTCGGGTTTTCGCTGGCGCAGATCAAGGAGCAGTTGTCGAACTTACCGG
>CAZQOI010000026.1:31444-37998 GCA_964594905.1 uncultured Granulosicoccaceae bacterium | reverse complement strand
AGACAAAAACTCAATGCCATTTGCGCAGGATCGAGCCCGTGGTCTCTGGCCAACTGAACGTAACGTTCGCAAATCACTTCACTGGAACGGGTATAACGACCACTGAGCGTCTTGTTTTGTTGGCGACGTGAGCCATCAGGAACCACGCCATTGCTGTACTTGCCGCTTAAAGCTCCCGCTGCCAGTGGCGAGAAGGCCAGCAGGCCCACCGATTCATGATGCGACAACTCAGCCAGATCAAGATCAAACAGCCGATGCATCAAATTGTATTCGTTCTGAATACTGACCACCCGTGGTAATCCGTTTGCTTCAGCAATGGATAGATACTGCGCAGTTCCCCACGCACTCTCATTGGACAACCCTATGTATCGAATGCGCCCCGCTTTCACTTCCTTGTCCAATGCGAGCAATACCTCGTGAATATTGTCACGAACCTTGTCAGTCTCCTGGTTCGTTGCATCGAAGGTCCAGTTCTGTCGAAAATGATAACTGCCGCGATTTGGCCAATGTAATTGATAGAGATCGATGTAATCGGTTTGCAGTTGCTTAAGACTTCGTTCAACAGATACATGTATTTTTTCACCAGTGATATCTTGACCACCGTACATCCAGTCCTTGCCATTACCCGTGACTTTGGTGGCAATCAACACCTCTTTACGCCGGCCAGATGCAGCAACCCATTCGCCAATGCAGCGTTCGGTATCACCGAGTGTTTTCTTGTGCATCGGAGTGGTTGGATACATCTCGGCGGTATCAATGAAATTGACACCATTATCGATCGCGTAGTTGATCTGTTCGGCGGCTTCGGCTGATGTATTTTGTGTTCCCCAGGTCATACTCCCCAGGCACAATGCACTGACGTCGACATCGGTCCGACCTAGTTTACGCATCATCATGGCTTCAAGCGCTCCTGACAGCTGTTGACGTGTCACTCGAACGTGCCCAATCCATATAACTTTCACGAGCAAGCTTTGTTACTGGGCCGATCTCATAATGCGAATCATCGAAGCGAGTCACCGGTGTCACCTTGGCAAGATTACCGCTGAGGAAAATTTCATCTGCACTATGAAAATCATCCAGTGACAACGTTTTTTCATGCACAACGACACCAGCCGCTCGCAACAAAGCCATAATTCGTTGACGTGTTATTCCATTAAGAAAACTGCCATTAGGCACGGGGGTAAACACTTCACCATCACGCGCCATAAAAACATTACTGGTAGCAGTCTCTGCAACATTACCCAATTGATCTGTCACCAATGCATTGGTGAATCCTTTAGCAATCGCTTCGCGAATCATGCGCGCGTTATTCGGATACAAGCAGGCAGCCTTTGCATCCACAGTCGCCACATCAAGCGTTGGTCGGTTAAACCGAGTGGTCGTCAAGGTTGCTGTCGCATCTACCGCCGGCATGGGTATCGCGTGCAGGCACAGCGCAAAATCAGTGCTATCGGGGTCTGCGCTTATAAAACCGTCACCGTGTCCGGTCGACCAATACATGGGACGAATATAGATGGCCGCGTCAGCCGGAAACAACTTAAGGCCTTCGTGCACTTGTTCAACTATCGTTGCGGTGTCATGTACCGGTTGCATACCAAGCGCCATCGCAGATCGATTGACGCGGACACAATGCGGTTCAAGATCAGGGCAGACTCCATCAAAATATCTCGCTCCATCAAAAACCAGCGTGCCAAGCCAAGTCGCATGATCTGCAGACTTCATGATAGGCACACTACCCGCCTGCCAGCTGCCATTGTGGAAGGTCTGAATATTGTTTTGTGTTGCCACGAGCCCTGCCTCTAATCCAATAGCTTCATGCTACCGCATTAGCGTCAAACTGGCGTACTAGGGCATGACGATTTGATCTCCAGCCTTGATTCCATTACGGGCAAACCATCCCTGATTGACCTCAAGTGCAAATTTGGCGGGTTTAGTCGAATAAAAGAGCTGACCGGGGCCAACGTTCATATGAAGAATCTCGTTGATGACAAGATCCTCCGATAGATAAGCAATTGATAGAGGCAATAAGGTGTTGCGCATAGTGAATGTCAACATTCGTTCCTGCCCATAGACAAACAACATACCGGCGTTTTCAGCAAGACTCGAACGGAAGCTCAGGCCCATATAGCGCTGATTCGAACTACTGGCAATTTCGGTATTAAGCAATACATCACCGATCTTCAATTCAATTGTTGGCAGTGTTTTCTGTGCGGTGTCTGCCTTGACTGTTGGCAGGCTCAAGCAGGCTGCAATCAGCAATAGAAAACTTGTGTACAACGCTTGTTTCTTATCCATTGATCAACTCTGCGCCAATAGTTCGCGTAAACGCGGGTAGGCCATTCGAGTTTTGGGGCGAACACCTTCCCAAAACAAAAAGGCATCAGCCGCCTGCTCGATCAACATACCAAATCCGTTGCTGGTCGTCATATTCCGCGACTTCGCCCAGGTGATAAACGGCGTATCACTATTGCCATACATCATGTCATAGGCGCATGCGTTTGCCGAGAACCTGACAGATTCAAGATCAGGTGTACTGCCTTGCAAGCTTGCACTGCTGGCATTTATGACAAGGTCAAACTCCACCGAATCGGAGACATCCTGCAAACCGCTGCCACTACACTGAATGGTTTGTGTATTTCGTCCGAGTATCGGGTAACGCTCATTGAAATACTCAGCAAGCTCAATCGCGCGACTGGCTGTACGATTGGCTATCCATAAGGTCGCAGGTTTTGCATCAAGTAGTGGCGCGATAACGCCTCGACTGGCACCACCAGCACCAACCAGCAAGATGTGTCGACCTGGTACAGACCATCGTAAATTCGATTTAAGATCAGCCAACAAGCCTAAACCGTCGGTGTTATGCCCCACCCGGCTACCATCACGCTGCATACCGATCGTATTGACGGAACCCGCCAGTCTTGCAGCGACTGACAAACGATCGCACACTTGATGCGCCTGTTCCTTGAAAGGCACCGTCACATTACAACCACGCCCGCCGGCCGCTTGCCAATCAATTACCGTATCGGCAAAGGTGTCAGGCGTGGACTCAGTGCGCGTGTAGTTAATCATGCGCTGCGTCAATTCACCAAAAAGTTGATGAATGATCGGGGACTGGCTGTGTGCAATCGGCTGACCGATTACCGTATAACGATTGATCAAGGTAGGTCCGAACTCTAGTGTGGCAAGGAAAACTCACGTTTGTCGAAATGACGTTGTGTTGCCAAGAATGATACTGCAGTTCCGGATTCAGACTGGATTCCTAGTGCAGGTATCGCGCATAATTTCGACCTGACGCAACCTTTGGGATGTCCCAAGGCCTGCCACCATGAGAATTTGACCCTGTGACCAAACAAGCACTTTTCGGCCAGCGCGCTCTGTTCCCTGCTCATCGAGCTCGTCGCATGCGTCGCGACGCATTCAGCCGCCGAATGATGGCGGAGCATGCAGTCGATGTCAGTCAACTGATACAGCCATATTTCGTCATTGAGGGTGACGATAAACGGGTGTCCATTCCCTCCATGCCAGGTGTGGAACGCTTGAGCATCGATCAGCTGGTGGTTGAATCCAAGCGCATCAACTCACTTGGCATTCCTGCCTTAGTGATGTTTCCGGTAACCGACGATGACGCCAAAACCGATGACTGTCGTGGCGCATGGGACCCCCAGGGACTTGCGCAACGGGCTATTCGCGCGGTAAAGGACGCAGTACCTGATTTGGGCATCATTACCGATGTCGCACTCGATCCCTATTCCCCGCATGGTCATGATGGCCTGATGGACGAGAGCGGTTACATCATCAATGATGAAACGGTCGAAGCGCTCGTCAAACAAGCGATATCACACGCTGATGCTGGTGCTGACGTCGTCGGACCATCGGACATGATGGACGGACGGATTGGCGCAATCCGCACGGCACTTGACCAGGCTGGTCATCACCGAACCCGCATACTCAGCTACGCAGCCAAGTACGCTTCAAATTTCTACGGTCCATTTCGTGACGCGGTAGGCGCATCAGCCGCGCTTGGCAAGGCCGACAAATCCACCTACCAGATCGATCCTGCCAATAGCGATGAGGCGATGCACGAGATCGCGGCCGATCTTGCCCAAGGCGCTGACATGATCATGGTCAAACCGGGTCTTCCCTACCTTGACATCGTGCGCCGGGCTCACGACGAGTTCGCTGTACCAACCTTTGCTTACAATGTCAGCGGTGAATATTCGATGATAAAAGCCGCCGCTGCCAACGGATGGCTGAATGAGCAGGCGGTGGTCATGGAAAGCCTGCTTGCCTTTCGACGCGCAGGTTGTGACGGCGTACTGACTTATCATGCGACAGATGTAGCTGAATGGTTAGCTCAAGGCCAAGTTTGACAATGCTGTCACCCAGACACGATCATTGCGAACTATAGTGTGGGGTCAGCACATTGACAGTTATCCAGACAGCAGGATTCAAGATGCATTACAAATCAGTTGCCAGCCTATTTGCTGCGAGCCTGCTAACCGCGTTCAGCGGCCTCGCTAGCGGCGCTGGCCTGTCCGATCAATGGTATGTAGGCGTCGGTGGTGGCGCGTCCCTCATTCAAGCAGATCCCGTAGTCACAACCATCACGACCGATGAAGATGAAGGTGTGGTGGGCACTTTATTCATAGGCCGTGATTTCGATAGCCGACTGAGTGGTCAGTTACAGTTTTCATCGTTTGGCGAAGCCGAGCTCAGCGACGGCTCAACCTTACCGTATAACGGTATTGATGCAGCTGCCCTCTACCGGTTCGTCGATAGCCGCGCAGGTTCTCGTCGTGACGTCAATTTTGGTATTTCGCTTTACGGAAGGGTTGGTCTCGGTATCGTCGATCGCGATACATCACTCCAAATACGCGGCGATACACCCGTTGGTTTGTCTGGCGGCGCTGGCCTTGAATTCTATCTCGGCCGATACGTTGCCGTGCGTGCCGAGGCGGTTTATCACGCTGAAGATCTCGCCTCCGCAACCATCAGTCTGGTCGGCCGTTTCGGTGGTACTGGCGGTCTGAATGAGTTACCGCCAGTCGGGTTTGGTAATACAAACACATCACCAAGGCAACAACCGCAAGCCGAGGCTCCAACTATACCCGCGCCGACCACAACAACCCCAGAGGTTCCAATTCCAGAGACGGATATCGCAGCACCTGACGTGAACACAACCGTTCCAACTGCGCCAACGGAGGTACCAAGGGACCTGCCCAGCAACACTGATAAACCCACAACACCAGAATCGTCACGTCTGGCAACACCCAGCGAAGCACCTGCTACTGGTCCGACACCAGAAGACCGTGATGGCGACGGCGTACCCAATGCTGATGATGTTTGTCTTCGATCAGCACCGGGCTTTCCAGTGCGTACCAATGGTTGTCCGGTGCTTGATGGCGTACTCAGCGGCATACGCTTTGCCGATGGTTCTGGGGAACTGTTACCTGAATCGTTTGAGCAGTTAGACTTTCTCGTTGAGCTTATGAGCGAATACCCGCAAGCCCGCATCGAACTCCTATCGCACACCGACAATCGCGGTACAGTAAGAGACCAGTCGATCATCACTCGTGCTCGACTGCGTAGCGTTGGCACTTATCTGGTCAACAACGGTGTTCGCTCCAACCGTCTTGTGCTCAGGTCTTTTGGCGGTACACGTCCGTTGTGGGACAACACATCAGAAGACGGACGAGCGCTTAACAATCGTATCGAGGTTCTTGAAAAAATTGAATGAGGCAACGCTCGTCATGCCTGCGTTATGGCGTGATCGGGCGTATCTTGCTGCCCTCTTGGCTGGCCCACTGTGTTGGGCTTTCCTCTACCTTGTCGGCGTACCAGTAAACGACAACAAACTTGCACTGACGTCGTATGTTCTGATTGTGCTCGTGTATCCCGTGCTTGAGGAAGTCGTCTTTCGCGGCGGACTTCAAGCCCTGCTCCTGAGCAAGCAATTTTTCAAGAAGAGCCTGTTTCAGCTGTCACTTGCAAATGTGTTGACGTCAACGATATTTGCCGCGATGCATCTGATACACCAGGCGCCTCTGTCGGCTGCCGCTGTGTTTATCCCATCACTTGTTTTTGGATGGGCCTGGGAACGTCATCGGCATTTGTTATCGCCGATTTTGTTGCATGTTTTTTACAACGCGGGCTTTGTGTATTTGTTTGCTAACTAGCTTGCATACTTGTGTTCAAGCAGATTACGCAAACCATAACTCGAAACAACAACATGCGTCATTGATCAATGACGAAAATGGCGGATACCGGTAAACACCATTGCCATCCCATGTTCATTAGCTGCTGCAATGACTTCCTCATCATTGCGTGAACCGCCTGGTTGAATAACTGCCGTGATACCAACGTTTGCCGCATTGTCGATGCCATCGCGAAATGGAAAGAAAGCATCCGAAGCCATGACTGATCCTTTGACTTCAAGTGATTCGTCTTGCGCCTTGATGCCAGCAATACGTGCTGAATACACACGGCTCATCTGACCAGCCCCAACACCAATAGTTGATTGGTCCCGACCATACACAATGGCGTTGGACTTGACG
>CAZQOI010000026.1:4032-31344 GCA_964594905.1 uncultured Granulosicoccaceae bacterium | reverse complement strand
TAGGCTGCCTCATTCGTCGCTGCTACCGCAACGCCACAGGGATTTCCATGCTTGACGATAACGCAAGCGGTATCGCTGAATTGACGCACACAGCCAAGCGCTGCGTCGGCATCCATCATGTTGTTGTACGACAACGATTTACCTTGACAGATGGTGGACGCCGCCAGCGTACCCGAAGCTGCATCAGTAACTCGATAGAAAGCTGCTCGCTGATGAGGATTTTCACCATAGCGCAAAGTTTCAGCAAGTTGATACTGTCGATTAAGTGTGCGTGGAAAGTTCGCTGCAGTAGCGCCTGACTCAGCCCCCACACGACGCCCAAGGTATTCGGCAATCATGCCGTCATAGGCTGCAGTGTGCTCGAAAGCTTTTGTAGCAAGATCAAAACGTAGCGCTGCTTGTTCGGTATCGTCGGCATTCAGTGAAGCGATAACACGAGCGTAGTCGGCAGGATCAGTAACCACAGCAACTGAGGCGTGGTTTTTCGCTGCAGAGCGGATCATGGCAGGACCACCGATATCAATATTTTCGATAGCTTCATCAAACGTTGCATCAGCTCTTGCGACGGTCGCGGCAAACGGATACAAATTAACAATGACATAGTCGATAGGTGCGATGTCACGCTCGTTCATGACATCGTCATCGAGACCTCGACGACCCAATATGCCACCATGAACCGTCGGGTGCAGCGTCTTGACACGTCCCGCCATCATCTCAGCGGCACCCGTGTGAGTTGATACATCAGTGACATCAAATCCGGCTTCACGAAGCAAGCTTGCTGTACCACCGGTTGATAACAATTGAATACCTTTATCGGATAGTGCGCGAGCGAGATCCTCTATATCTTGTTTATCGGATACGCTGAGCAAAGCACACGCTGACCTGGACACAGCCAACGTCGAACTTTTAGAGTCACTCATGACTCTTCGCTGTCGAGCGCTGTGAGCTTGGCCCTTAAGGTACCGCGATTAATTCCAAGCCAGGCCGCTGCCTTGCTCTGATTGCCATGGCACTCTTCTAATACAGATGAGAACAGGGCCGCTTCAGTCTGCTGCATGACCATTCGGTACAAATCATGTGGTTCTTCGCCATCAAGCAGATCAAAATAGCGACGGAGCTCTGCGTGCACACATTGTTGAATTGCAGTTTCCCGGTGGATCTTGGCTCGTCGTTTCTTGACAGATCGGCGTTGCATCGACTTGTAAATTCGTTTCACTGGCATCGTTGTTAGGCCGCTACGGCAAAGGTTTCAGGAGAAGTAAAGAATTTATCAACCAGCAACAATTGTTCAGTTGCTGTTTGTACTGTATTGGCTGCGTTACGAAACACATTCGCATGACGCAGACCTTTGCAGTACCAGGCGATGTGCTTTCGGGCTATTCGTACACCTCGGTATTCACCATATAGTGAATGACAACCAAGCAGTTGCTCATGCAAGACCGAATGTATTTCAGACATGTCTGGTCTTGGTGGTGCAGCCTTGCCTTCAAGAAAGGCGTTTATTTCGCGAAATACCCACGGGTTACCTTGTGCAGCGCGACCAATCATCACACCGGCAGCACCGGTAATATCAAGCACTTGACGCGCACTGTTCCCATCGCAGATATCTCCATTGGCAATAACAGGTATGGTCACCGCTTTAACAATATCTGCAATGGTGTCGTATTCCGCTTGCCCCTTGAAGCGATCGCTTCGCGTGCGGCCATGTACAGCCAGACAAGAAACGCCAGCAGCTTGCGCGATCTGTGCAATCTCTACAGCATTTCGGTTATCAGGGCTAGGACCTGTGCGAATTTTTAACGTCACTGGAACATCAACGCGCTCAACCACACGTTGCAAGATAGCCTGCACTAAATCCGGATCGGACAATAATGCAGAGCCCGCCAGTCGGTTGCATACCTTTTTTGCTGGACAACCCATGTTGATATCGATGATCTCTGCACCTTCGCGCACATTAAGCGCCGCTGCCTCAGCCATCGCGTCTGGCTCACTGCCGGCAATCTGAACTGCGTGCGGTAGGCCATTGCTGGCACGTCGAATGCGGTGCTGAGTCTTGGCGGTAGCATGCAACAAAGTATCGCTGGAGATCATTTCCGAGGCGGCATAACCGGCGCCATGGCGTGCACATAGATCGCGAAACGGTCGGTCAGTAATTCCTGCCATGGGGGCAAGAAAAACGGGATTGACTATCGAATAAGGACCGATATCGATCATTGCAGCCAGAAAGTAAAGCGGCCGCACATCTTATTACAAACGATATTGACAGGCTACCTTAAATGTTAAAGATCGCTGTTATCGAACAGCTATTTTAACTTCGCGAAAATCCAGCTCGAAAGATCGAGCACTATCCCCTGGATCATTGACTTCCAGACTGATATCCAGACGCTTTCCAGCGTCAAGCGTGTCGTTCCTGTGCCATTGTTCGAGGTAGTCAGCGGGTTGAAAATCTCGCTTGGCGACCAAACGCCCGTTCCTATCTGATAAGCGGATGACCAAAACCGGATATTGCTGATCAAAGGCGGCTTCGTTACGAAAAGCAACGTTAATGACTAACGCATTATCAATGCTTGGATGCGAATAAACGCTTCGTTGCAAAACTCGTAACGCAGTTAAATCAACACGTTGTCGAACATCACATTTGAAAACTGCGCAAGCAGCGACAAGCACCGGACGCGCAATTGGGTTGTTATGCAAGGTATCCCGTTGCCGTGCAATATAGAGCCCCCCAGCGATAGCACAAAGCAACAAAAACATCATGCTGCGAAACAACCAGGGTGATTTTTTATCTGCAGGTAATGAAATCGGCAAGCTCTCGCTCGCTCCACCCTCGCTATCGTCTGTCGATGGCGATTCGTCCGCATCGATGTCGGTGCTGCGTTCAGAATCCAACCCTGACTCATCAGCATCGAGCATAGTTGCCGGTAGATCACCATCTGCACCGATTGAGTCTTCTGGTTCGCGGTAGGTAAAAATGATTGGCGTGCGATTGCCTTCATCAGTGGCAAAATCCACATCGCGTCCAAGACCACTGGCTAGCGAATCAGCATCGCTTGCCTGCTCGCTTTCGAGCAATCCCTGACGCGCATCGATGGTCACGTCATGGGCAAACAAAGTGTCGTTAAACGTTTCGTCGTCACCTAGCTCGATCGAATCAAAATCGAAGTCGGGTGTATCACGCGTTTGATCGAAATATGCAACCTCGGGAAGATCAGCATCTTCAGAGAAGAGATCAAAATCGGAATACGTAACATCAAGCGCTGCCGTGTCGTTGGCGAGCCCCGCGACTGACGCGGCCTCCGCATCAGAGGGCGATGAGTTTGCGCCCTCAATAGACTCTGAGGTATCACTGACAACGTGTACATCAGCAATTCGCGCTGGGCTGTCCTCATTGCGTGTCGCTGACAATTCATCGAGGGTTTGAGAATCGACGTACTCACCGTTCTCGTCTACCGCTTGGTCATCCTCGGATGACTCTGGACCGTCGAGCCTGCTGAGATCAGCGTCTCGCTCACGAAGCCGCTCATCAGCCTCGTCCTGATCACGAAGATTGATTAATGCATCGAAGATACTCAGACATTCGCCACAACGAACACGCGTGTCCGATGATGCCAGCAAATTCTCTGGCACCTCAAAGACCGTATGACAATTTGAGCAACAGGTCTGCGGATTGCTCGCGGCAGGTTTTTCGTCAGGTTCGCCCATAGTCAACCTGGTTAAGCACTATCTCGACGATGTGCCACCAGTAGTGCCCAGCTCTCTGAGGCAGAATTTTCCACGAAATCAAACCAGCGATTGTAGCTTAAGCACAGCTCAGGAACTTGATCCTCAAGCAGACCAGACAACACCAACTTGCCGCCTGGTGCGAGGCGGCGACTGAATTCATTACCAAGTGACATCAGAGGCTGAAACAGAATGTTCGCAAGCAGTATGTCACAGGTTTCCTTGTCATCAAGCGCATCGGGAAGACTAGTGCGTATGCACTGATCAACACCATTGGTGACGGCATTTTGTCGCGTTGCTTCAAGTGCTTGCGGATCAATATCAACAGCTCTGACATCACTCGCTCCAAGAAGTCCGGCGGCTATTGCCAGGACTCCAGAACCGCAACCATAATCGATGACACGCTCACCACTGAAAGTTTGCCTGGCGAGCCAGGTAATGCATTGAGCAGTAGTCGGGTGTGTGCCACTACCAAAGGCGAGCCCGGGATCGAGCTTGAGATTAATTGCAGTCGGATCAATCGGCTCTGCATAGCTTGGACAGATCCAGAAACCTTCACCGAACTGCATTGGCACAAAATCGCGCATCCAGCTCCGCTCCCAGACTTCATCGGCAAGACTGACGATACGAAAATCAGGCACGGCGATTCCACACACATTGGCGGCTATGTGCAAGGCGGCGTTCAATTGATCCGATGGAAGCTCCTGCGCAAAGAGACCACTTATGCGCAAACTCTCCCAAAGACGAACTTCACCGGGCACGGGTTCCAGCACTGCATGCGCTAGATCGTCGTCAGTGAACTTGTCCTGCAAGGTGACTGACAGTGCACCTGCTTCGAACAGCCATTGTTCAATCGCATCAACACCTTGTGCTGATGTTTCAACATGGACCTCTGGCCACTGTGGTGAAGTCACGAATCGACGCTACTGCAGCCCGAGTTTCTTTTCCAGGTAGTGAATGTTGGTTCCACCTTCCTGAAAAGCTGGATCATTGAAAATATCGATATGCAACGGAATGTTGGTTTTGATGCCATCGATAAAGACTTCACTCAGAGCACCACTCATACGAGCCAGGGCAGATTTACGGGTGTTACCTGAAACAACCAGCTTGGCAATCATGGAGTCGTAGTTAGGTGGCACGCTATAGCCATTATAAATATGCGTTTCGACACGAACGCCAAGCCCACCCGGAGAATGGTACTGCTTGATGGTGCCAGGTGAAGGCATGAAGGTTACCGGATCTTCGGCATTCAAACGACATTCAAACGCGTGACCATTGATGCGGATATCATCCTGATCCCAACGCAACTTACGGCCTTCTGCAGTAAAGATCTGTTCTTTGATGATATCAACGCCGGTAATCATTTCAGTTACCGGATGCTCAACCTGCACCCGCGTGTTCATTTCTATAAAGTAGAAATTGCCATCTTCGTACAAAAATTCAAACGTACCAGCACCGCGATACCCCATGCGTTTACAGGCATCAACACAACGCTTTCCCATATCCGCCCGAGTCGCTTCATCAATGCCGGGGGCTGGCGCTTCTTCAACCACTTTCTGATGACGGCGCTGCATCGAGCAATCGCGCTCGCCAAGATGAATGGCATTGCCGTGCTCATCAGCAATAACCTGAAATTCTATGTGACGAGGTTTTTCAAGAAATTTTTCCATGTACACCATGGGATTTCCAAATACTGTACCGGCCTCGTTTTGTGTCATGGCAATGGACTCAAGCAGCTCGTCATCACCACGTACAACACGCATACCTCTACCACCACCTCCGCCAGCAGCTTTAATGATGATCGGGTAACCGATTTCGTTGGCAAGCTTACGATTGCGATCCGGGTCGTCACCCAAAGGCCCATCACTACCCGGTACACAAGGTACACCTGCGGCTTTCATCTCTGCTATCGCACTGACTTTGTCACCCATAAGACGAATGACATCAGCTGTTGGGCCAATAAAGCGGAAGCCACTGTGTTCAACACGTTCAGCAAAATCGGCGTTTTCAGCTAAAAAACCGTAGCCTGGATGAATAGCCTCGGCTCGGGTAATTTCCGCTGCGCTGATGATCGCCGGCACATTCAAATAACTTTCGGTTGACGCCGGTGGGCCTATGCAAACTGCTTCATCGGCGAGCCGAACATGTTTGAGATCGCGATCAGCCGTCGAGTACACAGCAACAGTTTGTATGCCCAGATCGCGACAACAACGCATGATGCGCAACGCAATCTCACCGCGATTCGCAATCAGGATTTTCTTGAGTGGTTTAACCATGATCGCCAGGCTCAGTCGATTATGATCATGGGTTCACCGAATTCTACCGGCTGACCGTCTTCAACCAGAATAGCGCGCACCGTGCCGCTTGATTCTGCTTCTATCTGGTTCATGATTTTCATCGCTTCAATGATGCACAAGGTGTCGCCTTTGTTGACTGATTGGCCAACATCTACAAAAGGTTTGGCATTCGGCGAAGTCGCGCGGTAAAAGGTACCGACCATAGGCGATTCAACGACATTACCCGGGGGCATAAGATCATCGCCTGTACCAGCGGGTGCGGCTGCCGCTGAAGGTGCCGCGCTCGCTGCAGCAACAGGTGCGCTTGCAACCGGTGCAGGTGCATAGTTTACTTGCGGCGGGATCGGCGCGTAAGACGTGGATCCACTGGCACGAGCAATTCGCACCGATTCTTCGCCTTCAACGATTTCGATCTCAGCAACGTCTGAATCTTCGAGGAGCTCGATCAGCTTTTTGATCTTGCGTATGTCCATGAGTGCTTATTCCAATGTAGGTATTATTTTTGTTTCAAAAAACGTAGCGCAGCGTCGAAAGCCATCTCATAACCTGCGACTCCAAAACCTGCCAAACTGCCGATGGCAATATCCGAGAAATAGGAGTGATGACGGAAACTTTCACGTGCATAAATATTTGATACGTGTACCTCGATCAAGGGCATCTGTACGCCAAGAAAGGCATCACGAAGAGCGACACTGGTGTGAGAATAACCACCGGGATTGATGATTGTGACGCCGACACCATCCGCTGCTGCAGCCTGTACACGGTCGATCAGCGCACCCTCGCTGTTGCTTTGAAAAAACGATACATCTACTGCGATGCCGGATTGCTCACGCGCTTTTGCAGCTGCCGCCTCAAGACTTTTCTGCATGTCGGACAAGGTCGCGGTACCGTACTTTGCGGGCTCTCGACTACCCAGCAAATTTAGGTTCGGACCGTTAAGAACCAACACCTGTGACATACTCAATCAGCTCCGCACACTCAATGGGTTAATTCTTGAACGATAGCACCATTTTCCGCTTACTTGCAGACATTTGCCGACAAAACAACGCAAAAAAACGGATTTCGGCAATATGAGCCAAGACCCTACTCTGGCGTTCCAATTTTTGGATCCGAATCAGATTCTTGACGCAATCGATGCGGCAGGTTGGCGGACCGATGGTCGGGTCGCCGCGCTCAACAGCTACGAGAATCGGGTGTACTCGATCGGCCTCGAGGATGGCTCCAGCATCATCGCTAAATTCTATCGCCCCGAGCGCTGGACCGATGCCGCCATATTAGAAGAACATAACTTTTGCAAAGCGCTAAAGAACCATGAGCTACCGGTCATCGCACCGCTTGAAAATGCCGATGGTGAAACGCTGCTGCACAGTGGGCCGTTTCGTTTCTGTTTATTTCCACGCGCCGGTGGTCGCCCACCCGAACTCGACAACAGTGAACAGCTAAAAGTTATTGGTCGCACGCTTGGACGTTTGCATCTGCTTGGAGCGCTGCACTCATTTCAGTCGCGGCCCGTTATCTCAGTAGAGCGACTTGGAGATGAATCGGCCAACTTCCTGCTCGATGCGACAGTGATGCCCGATGAATTGAAGCCCACTTATGAATCAATCGTCGATGATTTGATTCCATTGATCTACGAGGCTTTCGATGCAGTTGGTGACGCACGCTTCTTAAGCATCCACGGCGATTTTCATCCAGGCAATATTCTTTGGGGGAGCGACGAAACACCACACTTACTTGATTTCGACGATACTGCGACAGGCCCAGCTGTTCAGGATCTCTGGATGTTTATTTCAGGTGACAGACATTACGCCCAAGCTCGTCTTGGGGATCTACTGGATGGATACCATGAATTTCGTGAGTTCGACGAGCGCGAACTCCTTCTTATAGAACCCTTAAGAGCATTGCGAATCATTCACTATGCCGCATGGATCGGAAAACGTTGGGAAGATCCAGCGTTTAAACTAGCATTCCCTTTCTTCGCAACCGCCCGCTTCTGGGATGAACATCTGTTGTCACTGCGTGAACAACGGGCGGCACTCGACGAACCGCCACTTATCTATTGACGTATTTACAGTTTTCGAAAAACGAGAGACGCGTTAGTGCCGCCAAAACCAAAGCTATTGGACATGACGGTGTCGATCTTTGCATTATCAATACGCTCTTGCACAATGGCCATACCGGCAGCTGCTTCGTCTAGCTCTTCTATATGTGCAGATTCAGCAATAAATCCTGCTTGTTGCATCAATAAGGTATAGATCGCTTCCTGCACACCCGCGGCACCAAGAGAGTGGCCCGACAAGGATTTGGTTGATCCGATATAAGGCGTTTTTTCGCCGAAGGCATTACGAACAGCACCAAGCTCTGCAATATCACCGACCGGTGTGCTGGTGCCATGTGCATTGATATAGTCGATCGGTGTATCAACCGTTGACTTCGCAATCTGCATGCAACGTGTCGCGCCTTCACCGGATGGTGCAACCATGTCATGTCCGTCGGACGTGGCACCATAACCAACAACTTCTGCATAGATGCGCGCCCCACGCGCCTTGGCAACCTCAAGCTCTTCAACCACGACCATGCCACCGCCACCAGCAATAACGAAGCCATCGCGATTGGCATCATAGGCACGTGAAGCAATCGAAGGTGTGTCGTTGTACTTGGTTGACAAGGCACCCATCGCATCAAACAAACAACTTAATGTCCAGTGCTCCTCTTCACCACCACCGGCAAAGACGCGATCCTGTTTGCCCAGCTGAATTTGTTCGAGTGCTGTGCCAATGCTGTGTGCACTGGTTGAACACGCGGAAGAAATCGAATAGTTAACACCTTTGATTTTATAAGGTGTGGCAAGACACGCTGATACTGTGCTCGCCATGGTTTGCGTAACACGATAAGGACCCACACGTCTTAAGCCACGATCTCGCATGATGTCAGCGGACTCAACCTGACTTGCTGAGGAACCACCACCGGAGCCTGCGATGATCCCGGTTCGCTCGTTTGAAACTTCCGCATCGGTAAGCCCCGCGTCAGCAATAGCATCACGCATCGCTATATAAGCGTAAGCCGCCGCATCGCCCATGAAACGGAACTGTTTCCGATCGATGGCCTCTTTCAGGTCAATGTCAGGGCGTGCAGCGACATGGCTACGCATACCCATCTCTTTGTATTCTTCACGCGCCGTTATGCCGGACCGCGCAGTGCGTAAAGCCTCTGTAACAGTATCTTTGTCATTGCCCAGGCAAGACACGATACCGATACCCGTGATTACTGCTCTTCGCATTATGTTGTCCGTCAGAAATCTTCAGTGGAGGTGAATAGCCCAACGCGCAAATCTTTCGCGGTGTAGATCTCTCGGCCATCAACAAGCATTCGTCCATCAGCAATGCCCATAACAAGTCGCCTTTCAATCAGGCGAGTCATGCTTAATTCGTAGGTGACCTTTTTCGCATCAGGTAGAACCTGGCCAAAGAACTTGACCTCGCCTGAACCCAAAGCGCGGCCGCGCCCAGGATTGCCTTTCCAACCCAGAAAGAAACCAACCAGCTGCCACATGGCATCAAGACCAAGGCAACCAGGCATGACGGGATCGCCTTCAAAATGGCAGGCGAAAAACCATAGATCTGGATTGATATCGAGCTCGGCAACGATCTCACCTTTGCCACTGCTACCGCCATCGGCAGTAATTTGCGTGATGCGATCAAACATCAGCATGTTAGGTAAAGGCAATCGCGCATTACCCTCGCCAAACAATTCACCATGCCCGCAGGCAATAAGTTCGTCACGCGTAAACGCGTGACGGTCGGACAAGTCAGGGGGGTTCATGGGCTTGTGCTATCGGCTACCGAACACGCGTTTAAGGATGTCGGATGTCCGTTTGAGGGGATTCTCGCGAATCGATTTTTCTTCCTTCGCAAGATAATGGAAGATACCTTCAGACCCTTTATCAACAACATGCCCTGTTAGATCAGCATCAATTTTGGGTGCTAGAGGAATACGCTGATAACTGCTCAGCAGCTGGTTGAAACTGTTGACAGCACCCACTTGAGACAAGGCCTGCTCAACAATTGGCCGCATTTCAGATTGCAAAGCTACACCGGTTTTATCCTGAAAGTATTGAGTTGCTGCGTCATCAGGTCCACCAAGAATGCCGCGCGCATCATCAACGCTCATTGATTGAATAGCACCAAGGAACAAAGCCTTGGCTTTTGGCGTTGCCGCTTCAGCTGCCCTGTTGAGTTTGACTTCGAGATCATTAAACGAACCTTCCAGTCCGACTTTGCTGGCAAAATCTCGCGCCTTGACCAGCGCCGTTGGCAATGGAATGCGGATAGCAGGATCGCCGTCGAAGCCATTCTCTTGACCAAGCTGTGACACGACAATGTTGGAACCCGTTGCCAGGGCTTCTTTCAAACCTCGTGTGATCTCATCAGTAGACAAATCACCCGATTGTCCACCGAGCGCAGACTCCGCGACCGCCTGCAGGTCACCAAGATTAGGCCCACTGCCGGCACAACCTGCCAATGCCAAACTTGCAGCCAAACAGGCAGCACATAGAGGTAATTGAGGATTCATTCGATTGTTCAAGCGCCACCACAAAGGGGTGTCAATCATAGCGTTTTCCAAGTTTCCACAACGAAGGCAGCACGGCAGCGGCAATGAGGATTTTGACAAAGTCGCCGAGCAAGAATGGCTGCAGGCCCCAGGCTAGAACCGGCTTGTCCCAACCAACGACATTTCCCAGCCAAGCCAGACCACACAGATAAATGATGATGTTGCCAATCACCATGGCACCGATAGTAAGCATAGGCGAGCGGTCCCAATGTCGCTTGGCCAATAAACCGACAACAAAGGCTGCAATCACGAAACCGACAAGGTAGCCACCTGTGGTGCTCAACATATAAGCCAAGCCGATGCCTTTCTCAGGTGTACCCTGAAAAACCGGCATACCCAAAGCACCCTGTGCCAGGTAGACAAGCACCGTAAATGCACCTAGACGAGGGCCAAGCAGCATGCCGAGACACAAAACAACCAAGGTCTGCAGCGTCATGGGTACAGGGAAGAACGGTACAGACAACTTCGCTGATAGGGTCAGCATTGCAGTGCCCACCAGTACCACCAGCGCATTTCGCACCAGTCGCTGAGACTGAGTGGCTTGCGGAATCCAGTGATCGAGAAAAATATCAGCCATTTTTGCTTGGCTGGCGTGGGTTGCAGCGCTCATTCCTGGGAAATCTCCGGTTTTTTTGAGGATACACTTCTAGTCAGTGGCGCAGTATATCAAAGCACCGACCAAAGCCCGACCGCCGAAACCAGTGAAAGACCAAAACCCAAAACCTGGTGAAAGCGCCGTTTATCGCCACTGACCAACATTTCATGGAAACGAAGCCCAAGGATATGCCCCAGAGCGACGAACGGCAGGGTTAAAAATACCAATAACCACTGCTGATTGACCTCTGCGGCGAAAAAGGTCCCAAGCTTGAAGATCACCAAAATGATCCACATGACAAATAAGGTGTCTCGAAGCTGATGGCTTGGCAGCTGTCGAACCGCGACTGAGGCAATCAGCGGCGCACCGATCAGAGACACGCCACTGATATAGCCGCCCGCTATCAGGCAAACGGCATCGACGTAGCGGTTATTGCTGACAAACTCTCGATTGAACAGGTACATCAACCCATAACCTAAGGTGACGGTGTAAACAAAGAGGGACAAGATTGTCGCTGGCAAGTTGAGCAAACCGAACAAGCCCGCCGCAAACGGAATAGCAAGCAGCAGTGAAAGTCTCAGCAAATAGGACCAATTGACGTTCTCAAGTCGGGTTGCAATAGTCAACAATGAGAACAGCAACAGTTGCCAACTGATCGCTGGCAAAAACAATAAGGGATTGTTGTTGATCATCAACAACATCGGTAGAGTGAGTGCGGCGCCACCAAATCCAATACCGGAACGAACAAAACCACTCCAGACAAAGCACAAGGCAATCGCCAGAAGTTCGACAGTCGTTGCCACTGCGAAAATGGTGCCTTGCATGAATGTGGTTTGCGAGGGAAGCCTGTAAACCGAGTATACGCAAACGATGAACAGAGACACAGCGTCAACTTCAGCACAACAAGAAGCGATTCTTGCCACCTGGTTTCAGGATGAAGAAACAGGACGTATGGATCTGCCACAACCCAAACGCTGGTTCAATGGTGGCAAGTCATTTGATGAACAGTTACGACAGCAATTCGCACACACTTTGGACAAAGCAAACGAAGGTGAGCTCGACAGCTGGACGAGCGACGCATCTGGCAGCCTGGCATTGTTGGTTTTGCTCGATCAGTTTTCACGCAATATTTATCGCGGCAGTGCTAAAGCATTTGCTTATGATGAAAAAGCGCAGTTGATTTGTCGTGCTGCAATAGACAAAGATTTTGACCAAGCCTTGCCTGTGATACAACGGGTGTTTTTCTATTTACCACTCGAACATGCAGAGTCGGATGAGATACAGACTGAATCTCTCAGGAAATTTACTGAGCTACACGAGAATAGCAGTGCAGACCTTGAAGAATTTACCCTCAAGACACTTGAATCTGCTGTGGAACACAAAGCCATTATCGACCAATTCGGTCGTTACCCACATCGAAACGCCGCGCTTAATAGACAAAACACGGCAGAAGAAGATCAGTGGCTGACTGAACACAGTAAAAGTTTCGGTCAGTAACAAGTAATGTGCGCTTCCAGACATCGCACAAAATATTATCAGTGATCTACCTACAAGCTTATCTGAGCTTTTTTACGACTTTGTGCTTAGGACAGGACACAAGATGGTCGTTGACCAAACCCGCAGCTTGCATAAACGCGTAGCAGATTGTCGGGCCAACGAATTTAAAACCAAGCTTTTTTAAAGCCTTACTCATAGCAATCGATTCATCGGTGCTACCGGGAACATCCTTCATGGTTTTGAAGTTATTCTGCTTCGGCTTGTTATCCACAAACGACCAGACGAATTCATCAAACGGTGTGTCACTCTTTTGCATTTTTAGCCAAGCTTGCGCGTTGCCTTTGACAGCCGCAACCTTGCCACGATGACGAACGATAGCCGGGTCAGCAGCAATTTTGTCGAGCTTGGCATCAGTGAAACGCGCAATTTTGACCGGATCAAAATTCGCAAACAGGCGGCGATAACCCTCTCGCTTGTTGAGAATGGTTATCCAGCTGAGCCCCGCTTGTGCCCCTTCGAGATTGATCAGTTCAAAGAGTTCTTTGGGGTCACGGCAAGGGACACCCCACTCCTTGTCGTGATAGTCCCTGTAAAGCTCACTGCTTAGACACCAGGGACAACGCTTATCAATTGATTTTCCCGCCACGCTCAACCACCAATATTTGACTCGGCCGTCACCAACCGCAGACACACCTTAGCGATTTAATCGACGTTCGTCATGGGGGAATAACAGAAATATCAAATTCAAAGCCTGGCAGGCAAACCAAGAATACTGAACGAACAATGGTCGTTAGCGACGCGATCCGCCTCTGGCAGCATTGCTGGCCGCTGGTAAGCCCATGGGTACAACGTTGGACGCCGCTGGAGCTTGCACACCGTAAGGCCAGCGCTGAACCCACTGTACATACTCATCAGCGCTCAGTGGCTTACTGATGAAATATCCCTGAGCAATGTCGCAACCTTGACTCTTCAAGAAGTTCAGTTGGTCTTCGTCTTCAACACCTTCAGCGACTACCTTCATGTTGAAGTGCTGTCCAAGGCCAAGCACGGCCTCAACAATAGCCACGTCATCGTTATCACTGGATATATCTGTGATAAACGCTCTGTCAATCTTGAGAGTATGTACTGGGAATCTCTTGAGATAGGCCAACGACGAGTACCCAGTACCAAAGTCATCGATCGCAAGGCGCATTCCAAAGCGGCTTAGTTCATGAAGAGATCGAATAACCTCTTCAGGATCGTGCATAACTGCACTCTCAGTAATTTCAAGTTCAAGCAGTTCTGGTAACAACTGCGAATCTTCAAGGGCTTTCGCAACCATCGGTAGAAGATTGCCGTCAGTAAACTGAACCGCTGAAATATTGACCGCGACATTTAGCCCGCGATAGCCCATTTCCTGGAGCTCACGTGTCTGGATACAGGCGGTGCGGAGGATCCATTCACCGAGTTCGATGATAAGACCTGCTTCCTCTGCAACGGGTACAAAGGTTTCAGGCGAGATAAATCCGTTGACCGGATGACGCCAACGAACCAGTGCCTCGGCACCAGTCACCTCACGTGTATGAATATTGATTTTTGGCTGGTAATACACTTCGAACTGCTCATCTTGCAATGCAAGCTTGAGATCCTGCTCAAGACGGATGCGAGCTGTCAGACGACTACGCATCTTCTCATTGAAGAGCTGGTATTGATTTTTTCCGTTACTTTTCGCTTCTTGCAACGCAACTGCCGCGTTGTTGACGATTTCCTCGCCAAGCATCTCTTCATCCTGGCCGGGATGCACATCCAAAGGAAAACACGATATACCAACTGACACAGCCGCTTTCAAGGTAAACCCGCGATATTCATACGGCGCAGTTGCGACATTCATCAAACGACGCGCAACCTCTTCTGCAGAATCTCGATCGGTTACGTCTTTCTGTATAACGACAAACTCATCCCCATCAAGCCTCGCCACGAGATCGATATCGCGCATCATGGTACGCAAGCGATTACCTACCTCGGAAACCATTTTGTCGCCGACCAAATGCCCGTACTGATCATTGAAGAATTTGAAATTATCAAGATCCACCAAAAAGATCGCAAAGCGCAAATCATTGTGAACAGCTTCATTGACTGTTTTCTTCAGCGCATCTTCAAACATCAAGCGATTAGGCAAGTGTGTCAGCGGATCATGGTGAGCCGCAAATTCGAGATACTGCTGTTTTACTTTAACCTGACGCGCTGATTTCTTTTGCTCTTCAATCAGGCTGTTGAATTCATCTGCGAGCGGTACCAGATCGTTTGATTCCTCAACTTCAACTGGCTCCGGTATTTTGCCGTCACTCTCTTCACGGCTGCTCCGTAAGGCAAGTACAAGTTCTTCAAGTGGCTGAATGAACAAGCGACCAACAGCAAACATGGCGACTAGGGAACCGGCCATACTTATGACTACAGCGAACATCACCAATGCAAGTGAGCTCCAGAGCGTTGCAATCGCTACCGAACCTGTGTCGACAAAAATTGCAGCAGAGAAATTACCGGTAGCTGTTTCAATGTCCCATCCAGCGGAAGTAAGACCTCTGGGTGTGGTCGCGCGCAATACTTCTTCTTCGCCACCGTTAAAGCCGCCTGTGACGCCATCGCTAACAAGGATCCTACCGATCTCATCGGCAATGACCAAACCAACAAGCGAGTCACTAAGTAGAACGGAGGATAAGCCTGAGGTTCGGCCAAGAGAGGCCTGCAGTGCAGCAGTAACTTTGTTTTGTTGGGTGGTCGCCAAAGCATCAACGGAAGCGTAATGATGGCTGATCAAAGACGGCACGACAAACAGCAACTGGGCAGCCAGTAAGACGAGCGCAACCGATCCCGAAAGCAGTTTTGCTGCTCTCGATTTAAAGATCGTAGATGCCAGTGACCGAAAGTCCAAAGTACCGTCCGTATCGTTAACCCGCAGGGAAATCAAATAAATCCCTGCATCCTCTGACGGGTATCGGCACTATTACGGGGTGCTGAAGTAAGAAAATGCATATCCAGAAAAAACAAAGCCCTCCACGAAAGTAGAGGGCTTTGAGAACAACTTATGCGAACCACATCACACAAATAAGTAGACGAGATTCACGATTGGGTTAGCACAGTGGCTACATCATGCCGCCCATTCCACCCATGCCGCCCATATCAGGCATTCCGCCACCCGCTGCAGGCGCGTTATCACTTGGCGCATCCGCAATCATGGCTTCGGTAGTAATCATCAGACCTGCGACAGAGGCCGCGTTTTGCAGCGCGTAACGGGTAACTTTAGTTGGGTCAAGAATACCCAGACTAACCATGTCACCGTACTCACCGTTAGCTGCGTTGTAGCCAAAGTTACCTGTACCTTCACGCACCTTAGCAACCACAACTGAAGGCTCATCACCCGCGTTTGAAACGATCTGACGAAGTGGCTCTTCCATCGCACGCTTGGCAATGCTGATACCAACATCTTGATCGTGGTTATCACCAGTGCATGAATCGACTGCCGAAATGGCACGAACCAGTGCAACACCACCGCCAGGAACGATACCTTCCTCTACCGCAGCGCGAGTCGCGTGCAAAGCATCATCAACACGATCTTTCTTTTCTTTCATCTCAACTTCGGTTGCAGCACCAACCTTGATGACCGCAACACCACCGGCAAGCTTAGCTACACGCTCTTGCAGCTTTTCCTTGTCGTAGTCAGATGTTGCTTGTTCGATCTGAGTGCGGATCTGCTCAACTCGGGCATTGATTTCTTCAGAAGAACCAGCGCCATCAACAACAGTCGTGTTGTCTTTATCAACAGTTACACGCTTCGCAGTACCGAGATCTTCGAGAGTGATCTTGTCAAGCGACAAACCCACTTCTTCTGAGATTACCTGGCCACCGGTCAGGATTGCGATATCTTGCAACATAGCTTTACGACGATCACCAAAGCCAGGTGCTTTAACAGCACAAGTCTTGATGATGCCACGCATGCTGTTAACAACCAAGGTAGCCAGAGCTTCACCTTCGATGTCTTCTGCAATGATCAGTAGTGGCTTACCAGATTTGGCAACTGCTTCAAGGGCAGGCAGGAGATCACGGATATTGCTGATTTTCTTGTCATATAGCAGGACATATGGCTCTTCGAGCTCAGACTCCATAGAGTCCTGGTTGTTGACGAAGTATGGTGAGAGGTAGCCACGGTCGAACTGCATGCCTTCTACAACGTCCAGCTCATTGTCGAGAGACTTACCTTCTTCAACAGTGATAACACCTTCTTTACCAACTTTAGCCATTGCTTCAGCGATGATAGAACCGATTGATTCATCACTGTTCGCGGAGATGGTGCCTACCTGGGCAACTGATTTTTCATCGTTACACGGCTTTGACATAGAAGCGAGTTCGGCAGTCGCTGCACCTACAGCTTTGTCGATACCACGCTTGAGATCCATCGGATTCATGCCAGCTGCAACTGATTTCAAACCTTCACGTACGATGCTTTGAGCCAAAACAGTCGCAGTGGTTGTTCCGTCACCAGCGATATCAGAAGTTTGCGAAGCAACTTCCTTGACCATCTGGGCACCCATGTTTTCGAACTTGTCTTCAAGTTCAATCTCTTTGGCAACCGACACACCATCTTTAGTGACCGTTGGGGCACCGAAAGATTTGTCGAGAACCACGTTACGACCTTTAGGGCCGAGTGTCACTTTGACCGCGTTAGCGAGGACATCGACACCAGCCAACATACGTTGGCGAGCCGAGTCGGAAAAACGAACTTCTTTAGCACTCATGGATTAATCATCCTCAAATTTGTTTGTTGTGTGGATGCGGGAGGGTTTAACGCTCAACCACAGCCTATTAATTACGGTTTTACTTACTCGAAAATACCCATGATGTCGTCTTCACGCATCACCAGCACTTCTTCACCGTCAATCTTGATTTCCGTTCCTGAGTATTTGCCAAACAGGACTTGGTCACCGGCTTTGACATCCAAAGGTCGTACATCGCCGTTTTCTGCGATCTTGCCCTTGCCTACTGACAGGACTTCGCCGCGAACGGGCTTTTCTGTGGCGGAATCGGGAATCACGATGCCACCGGCGCTGGTGCGTTCTTCTTCCATGCGCTTGACGACCACGCGGTCATGCAACGGACGAATGTTCATACAAATACGTCTCCGAAATTCTGATTAATTGAAGTTGTAGAGCTAGACGGCTTGTTAGCACTCACCGTCGAGGAGTGCCAATCATAGTGTCGCGGCTGACGAAATCAAGCCTCGGGAGAGCTGATTTTCAAGATGGCGTGGACAAGCCTCTGATTCAGAACCAAATAAAACTTATTATTCAATAAGTTAGCTGATTAATCGATGCGGTGGAAATCACCATCGATGACATCGTTACTGCTACTGGCTTTTGGGCCAGGAGCACCGGAATGAGAACCAGGATGCGATCCCGGATGCGATCCCGGATGAGAACCAGCTGCGGATCCCGGAGTTGATCCAGCCACAACACCAGCCAGGCCAATAGTGGATCGTGATTTCACAAAACGCAATATCGCCATACGCGTAGGCGGGATCAGGCACATGAAGCCAAACGCATCAGTGACAAAGCCAGGAGTCAACAAAAGGACGCCGCCGATCATCAGCGCAACGCCCTCAAGCATCTGCTCTGCCGGCATTTCACCAGCCCCGAGCCGCTGCTGCGCTCGGGTCAATGTCGCTAGCCCCTGCTGGCGCAACATCACGGTACCGATAATTGCGGTTAAAATCACGACGCCAAGGGTCGATAGCCACCCTATGGCTGCGCCAACTCGCAGCAGCACCGCAATTTCGATGATTGGCATTAGAATGAACAAAAGCAGTGCGTAGCGCATCACGAACTCCAAAGGGCTAAATATGAACCTAACGACGTTACGCTGCTCTTACAAGGGCTAGAGCTTGCAAAACATCAACCTTGCCATGCATGCTGAATTATAAAATACCCTCAAAATGAACTTTTCCTCGCCATTTTTCGCTACTGCTGCGTTTCTGCTCAGACGTCAGAAACAGCGCGCTGCCGCGATTGGAATAGGTAGGCCAAGTCGATTGAACACGATGTTTGCACTTGTTCTGACAATGCTACTCAGCACAATGGCAAATGTTGTCAATGCGCAATCGGCTAGTAATCTGTTTGGTGGCCCTGAGCCACTGTCGCCAGAGGAAGCTTTCAATCCAGAAGTCATCGGCGTCTCGGCGGATTCGATAGATGTACAGTTTAATATCACCGATGGCTACTACCTATATCGAGACAAGTCCAAGTTCAGCGTCTTTCTACCCGACGGTGAAAAACTCGATTCTGCGATTGTTGATGCTGCGTTCTCTGAAGCGAGTATTTACGATGATGAGTTTTTTGGTGAATCAGCGATCTTTCGCAACACCGCGTCCGCAACACTCACTCATCAAATAGATCCAGGCGCACGGTCGATTGAACTACTTGTTATCTATCAGGGCTGCGCCGACATCGGATTATGCTACCCGCCTACCGAAGCCAAATTTGATATTGAGCTGCCAGCTGCAAGTGTTGTGGCGCAAACCAATTCAGTTTTAGCGCAATCCAGTGCGATAGACAATTCACCAAGCGCGTCTGACATTGATACCAATGCGCTTCAGGACCTGTTCGGAACGAACAACGGTTTTGGTCAAGAAGATGAACTGCTAAGACCAGAACAGGCCTTCGTGCCACTGATCATGTCCACCCAAGCTGACGAAATCGAATTGCAATGGCAAATCGAACCAGGTTACTACCTGTATCGTGACAAGCTCGGCTTTACCTTAAGTGATGCCGGCAGCGCCGCCATTATCGCCAGTGATATCGATGAAGGCGTCATGCAACACGATGAGTTTTTCGGCGATGTCCGTGTATTGCGAAACATTGCTAACGCCACATTAAAACTAAGCCCAGCAGTGTCTGTAGCTCCAACGCAGGCTTTGTTATCAATTAAGTATCAGGGCTGCGCGGACATCGGTGTCTGTTTTCCTCCAGAAACGTTTGAAGTACCCGTATTGTTTGACGAGTCCAGCCAATCTATCGTTGCCAGGACGTTGTCTAATGCCAATATAGATGCAAACAGCAATTCAACTGGTGGCAGTGCTGTTGCTACAAGCACGACAAACGATTCATTAATTACAGCTGCGGCTACCGCAACAACGGTTGCCAATAGCAACAATGCGCCACTATCAGAGCAAGATCGTATAACCGGACTGTTGGCCTCAAAAGGTATTTGGCTGATTGTCGCAACGTTTTTCGGTCTTGGACTACTGTTGTCATTTACACCGTGCGTTTTGCCGATGTTCCCAATTCTATCGAGCCTGATTATCGGTCAAGGCGACAGCATCACGACGGGCAAGGCATTTCGTTTATCGCTGGTGTATGTGCTAGTGATGGCCGTGACCTACGCAATAGTCGGCGTAATGGTTGGTATGTCTGGTTACAACATACAGGCAGCACTGCAAAATCCTTGGGTTCTGTCGGGCATCGCATTGATCTTCGTTCTGCTCTCCTTGTCCATGTTTGGTCTGTATGAATTGCAGTTACCTGTGTCATGGCAACAAAAACTCACCAGTTGGTCGAATAATCAACGTGGTGGTGAATACGGCGGTGTTGCCATCATGGGATTTATCTCGACACTCATCGTAGGCCCTTGTGTCACCGCCCCACTTGCCGGCGCACTACTGTTTATCGCCAACACCGGCGATGCACTGACTGGCGGTATCGCTTTGTTTGCTTTAGGTATCGGCATGGGCGTGCCGTTGCTGCTCGTAGGTGCATCTGCCGGAACGCTCGTGCCCAAGGCCGGTTTATGGATGGACAAGGTCAAGCATGTGTTTGGCATCTTGATGATCGCGATGGCGATATGGATGTTGTCACGAGTGTTGCCTAGCAACGTAACAATGGGTCTGTTTGGCGCACTTGGCGTGATAAGCGCTGTCTATCTTGGCGCTACCGACACTCTGACAAACAATAGTTCTGGCTGGCAACGATTAGGTAAAGGCAGTGGCGTATTGCTAGGTCTGTATGGCCTTGCGCTCTGCGTCTCCGCGATGACAGGCGCTGGAAGCTACAGCTCACCACTTCGTAGTCTGAGCAGCGGTGCAGCAATAACCGCGGGTGACACACACAATGAGTTTGAATTCACACCAGTTAAAGGTATGGATGGTTTAGAAGAAGCAATCGCTAGCGCTACTGCTGCGGGCAAACCTGTGCTACTCGATTTCTATGCCGACTGGTGCGTCAGCTGCAAAGAGATGGAAGCTTTCACGTTTTCCGACAAACGCGTTCAGGAACTGCTGGAAAATACCGTGGTTATTCAAGCAGACGTTACAGCGAACGACGCGGATGACAAAGAACTGCTGAAATACTTCAGCCTGTTTGGTCCGCCAGCTATCATTTTCTATGACGCCAATGGTCAAGAGTTACCAGCAGCCCGGGTTGTTGGGTTTATGCGGGCAAAAAAATTCAGCTCGCACATTGAGCGCTTTATCGGTAGCTCAGTCGCCGCTCTTTAATCACTGGCGACTAAGTAGGGATTCGAATCCCTCGTGCAAATAGCAAACCTAAAATATTTGCGATACAAACAAGAACACCTGCCGTAAGCCAACTACCTGATACTTCCACAGCGAACGGGAGAAGTACAGCGCCGAGCAGTTGCGCGATACCCGACAACTGCAACATCAAACCAATAACCGGTGATGCACCACTCGAAGATTTAGCCACGCTTGGCGCAAGTGCAAACAAGGTTCCCGGAATAATTCCACTGACCGCTGAAAAAACCACAACAGACAAAAACCGCAGTGCCAATGGCATGACTTCAATATATAAGATGAGCAGGGCGATACCCATGATTACGGCGGCATAGGTCAACAAACGGTGATGACTGACACCACGTCGCATATAAATTCCCGCAGCAACGTTGCCAATGCTATTACATAAAATGACTGCTGCTGTCAGATAACTGAGTGTTGCTAACGACAATGAGCTCGACTCCAGAAACAGTGTCGGCAGAAACGCGATCACAGGCATGTACTGAAACGAATAGATAAAAAACGACAAGCCCATAAACCAGGCAGCTGGTTTTCGCAGCACGGACAGGCTGGGGATCTGAGTCTCGTTATCGTTAGCAGTAAGGGCTTGCAAGGTTTGCCGATGAAATCGGGTTACTACCAAGACACTCACTGCGGCAATTAGAGACAAGACACCAGCGACTCGCCAAGACAGTGGCCAACCACCACTAGCCTGCAAGCTCGGTGCAAAAAACAACATGAACCCAGCTCCTACAGGTACAAACGCACCCCAGATACCCAGTACCAAGGGGTGATCACGAGCGCAGCTTAGGGATGTCAGCAGTGATGGTAACGATACGACCGTGATTATCCAGCCCAGACCTTCCAGGGCTCGAGTCAATAACATTCCATTCAGACTGTTTACTTCCGCGCCGAGTAATGCACCAACCCCAGCCATGGCAATGCCAGTAAAAGCAAAGCGAACATAACCGAAACGTCTGACAAGCAATCCAAGCGGCAGACCTAGCAATGCAACCAATGCTGTATACACCGAGACTATTAGACCGGTACGGGTCAGACTCAGATCCCAGGTATCACGCAGAACGGGCAATGCAGATGGTGCTTTGCCCATGTGTAGAGCCACTGAGCACCCTGCGATAAACAATAAAGAAACTGATAGCCAGTAAGTTCTCGGCACAGCTGACACAGACATCACTTGCCTCGCTTGCACAGATAGGCATGCCACAGTATACGAGCTGCAGCCGCACGACATGGCGACCACTGCATGGCCATCTCATCAAGCGCCGCGTAGCTTGGAACCTCGTCGAGGGCATAACACTCCTGCACACTGACCGCTAATGCGCGATCGCCGCTTGCCCACGCATCGGCGCGACGCATAGCCATCAAAAGAAAGACACCAGCAGTCCAGGGACCAATACCGCGAATCTTGATCAAGGTATCAACCACTGCCTCATCGTCGAGTTTACGCAAACGCTTTAGATCGAGGCTGCCGTCAATCAAGGCCTCAGCGATTGATTGACAATAGCTTAGTTTGCGCTCACTGATTCCGGCTTCACGTAAAGCCAAAGCTGGAACAGACAGAAAATCTTCAGGCGACATTGTTGGGCAAAGGCATTGAACCCTTTCAAGCACAGCAGCGGCACTGGCGAGCGATACCTTTTGTTCCAGCACGATATGCAACAAGGTCTGGAAGTCCTGACGACGACGCCATAATGGTGGGATGCCATAAGTTTGCAGCAGCTCTCTCATCACCTTGTCTTGGGAGGCAAGATGTCTGAGCGCTTGTTCCAGCGTCTGACGGTTCAGGATGTCACTTCTCATGGCTGAGCTACTATAGGCCAATGACGCAGGAAACAATGCAATCGATCAGGAAAAACAGGGGGTATTACAGGTGCATGATTTCGCCGTCAGACACCTCAGGCACACGAACCGAATCAAGCTCACGTATTACTTTGACTACGCGTTGCTCGCCAGGCAACAAGGTAATGCCATTAGCTGACCAGATACGCCGCCCTCCCAGTTCTAAAGTGACGAAAAATGCAGGCTTATCGGTTGTCAACGTGCATTCGAGCCCAGAGGACGTCTCGCGAAACTGAGTCTTGATATCAGGTGTAGGTAAAGCGTATTCCTTGTACGGTCGCGGCCAGTACTCACTTTGCCCCGAATGATCACCCGATTCATCCGTCCATTGCAAAATGACAAAGCAATCCTTTGGAACATCCGCTGCATCAAGTTTTAGTAGGGTATCTGCAGATTCCTTGGATGCCATGCCTTCAAGCTGCCATGTCTCGTGCACCACACCACTCATATCAATTGCTCTTGCTTCAACGCGCAGTGCAAGATCTTTGTCAGAATCATTGATGGTGCGTACCTCCAGTACGTCTTGCTTCGTCTGCCAGTGATGGGAGCGATCCGCAGAAGGAAGGGAGCCACCAGTCACGTTCATTGACACTGCATCCGGTACGATTACCACGCGCACATCCTGGTAAAACTCTCGCGCGGCATAGTGCAACAGTTTCCAGGCACCGCCGTATTCCAACGATGACCACGACGCGACGGGCCAGGTGTCGTTTAACTGCCAGTACAGTGTACCCATGCAATGTGGTTTGAGCGATCGCCAATAGTCAACGGCGATACGAATCGCCATGGCTTGCTGACATTGAGATAGAAACAAGGTCCGATTGAAAGAATCAGGAAACGGAAAATAGCGAACAAGCGTTTCGACTATTCGGGCATTACCACCGATATTGCGTTGATGAATAGCCATGACTGCCGAAGACACATTTTGGTCTTCCTCAGTTGCAAAGGTATCAACCAATGCCTGTGACGGGAAAGATTGGAAACCGAACTCGGAACAGAATCGCGGGTGAATTTCCTGATAGGCCGAGAATGGTTTCGCCTCATGCCAGACATCCCAAAAGTGCATATCACCCGAGGCATCATTCTTCCATCCATCCGCGTAGTTCATGCGACCAAGCGATGGAGAGCTTGGCCACCATGGAGTCTCAGGCGCTTCCTTGAATACAGCTTCCTCGAGTACTGTGTTGAGACGGACATAGTTAGCGAGATAGCGATCCCGGTGTTTGACAGTAACATCCCACCATTTCAAGGCACCAACAAGTTCATTGTCACCACACCACAAGGCAATACAGGCGAATCGTGAGAGTCTGCGTACTTGTTGTTTAGCTTCTTCACGTACTGATGCTATCCATTGTGCATCTCCAGCGGGATAGTGATGACAGCTAAACATGAAGTCCTGCCAAATCAAGATACCAAGCTCATCACACAAGGCATAGAACCAATCAGGTTCATACTGCCCACCACCCCAGACACGCAGCATATTCATATTTGCATCAACCGCTGACTGCAACAAGGCGCGCACCTCCTGGGGCGTACCTCTTGCTGGCAATGCATCAGGCGGAATCCAGTTAGCGCCGCGCATGAATATTTTTTTTCCATTGATGGCAATGGCAAAGCCGTGACCATCAGAATCAACATCAGGCTGACAAATAATTTCGCTGTGACGTATACCTATTTGTTGTTCCCACACAATGCCTGCGATTTCAAGACGCAGTAGGTGGAGAGCCTGTTCACCTGATCCGGCGGGCCACCACAACGCAAGATTCCCAACCGCAAGTGACAAGTTGACTCGTTGCTCACCCGGATACACCACCAATGATTCAGACGAGGTGACGTTTCCCAAGGTCAGCTTGCAATCGATCTGGCTTGTTTCATTGCATAGAAGTGCGACTGACACATCAAGCGTTACTGCCCCCCCTTCCGCATCAAATACCGATTGCACCGAGACATCATCAAGACGCACACGTTCATGTGAATCTATGGCAACCGTGCCGTATATACCGATTGGCATCAGTGCGATATTCCAATCCCATCCCGAATGACAAGGCGTCTTTCTCAGATACTGATTGTTAGGGATACGGCAATTTGACGAATTCGGTAATTCAAACGGATAGGCTGTAGCTCGCTCTTCTGCAACATCGCGCGCAATATCGAAAACAATTCTTAGCCGGTTTTCACCAACCTCAATAAAAGCATCGATCAAAAAAGCATATCGAAGAAACTGATTCTCACAACGTCCAACCTTCTGATCATTGATATAAACCGTTGCCAAACAGTCAACCGACTCCAGCAACAAGGTGTGACTAAGGCTTGCCGTGTTGCTGGAAATATCGAATGTGCGTTCAATTATCCACTTGCGCTGGTTAACCCAATCGACAACTAGCTCATTGTCTCTGTAGTACGGCTCCGGTAATTTTCCAGCATTCAACAACGATGAATGAACATCATTTGGAATCGTGAATGGGACAGCGTCAATGGCAACTTTCGTTTTTGTATCGCTGACGTCATCGTTACAACGCAGAGTCCAATCATCGTCAAGGAGAACACGCATACGCCGTTAACTCACCAGTTGAAACCCGAGAACATCGGGGGTCGATCAGGCTAGTAACGCTTTCGCCGCCGCTGCATCAAGCGCCGCTGGACGTTCACAACGGGTTGATAACTCAACGATGCGTTTTTCTTCGCCTGATTGCAAAATTGATGTCATGACGTCAATCACATGCAAGGCAAAATGATTATCACAACGATGGGCACGTCCCTCATCGATGGCCGCAATCATGTCAGCGAGACCAATACCGCGATAATTTGCACGCGCTTCATCATCACCTTCCTCTTCAGGAAACTGATTGAAGATAGCCAATGGGTGATCAACCGTTACTAGTTCATCATCACCGCCTGCATTGAGTCGCAACTCGCCACCGAAAAAATTAGGATCAGGCACGTACAAGGTACTTTTGGTGCCATACAGTTCCATGCAATTGTGTTCGTGCGACCAGACATCCCAACTCATGCTTAAATTCACTTGCGCGCCACTGTGAAATTCCAACAGCGCGTTAACCGAAGTTTCAATGTCGACAGGAATAGACTCTCCAGCACGCGGTTCACTGGAAATGGTTCGTGTAGAAAACGGCTTCGAACTTAATGCAACCACTCGAGCCACAGGGCCAATCAACTGCACGAGATTACTGATGTAGTAAGGTCCCATATCCAGTACTGGACCACCACCAGGCTGATAAAAGAAGTCTGGATCTGGATGCCAATCTTCCATGCCATGATTCATGAAATGACAACTGCCACCGACGATGTCACCAACGCGATCAGAATCGACCAATGCCCGTGCCATCTGATGCGTACCACCCAGGAAGGTATCTGGCGCTGAACCCACGCGAACGTTTTGCTTCTCCGCAAGCTTACCGAGCGCCAAACCATCAGCAAGACTCAGTACATAAGGCTTTTCAGAGTAAACGTGTTTGCCTGCGTTAACAGCAGCTGTGGAAACCTCGGCATGTACGGCTGGAATCGTCAGATTAATTACAGCCTCGATTGTCTTGTCAGCGAGAAGAGCATCGACCGACATAGCCTTGCATGAAAACTCTTCAGCCTGTGCCTGAGCACGAGACTCATCCAAATCACTGACAGCTGTAATCGTAATACCCCGAAACAAATGGGCAAGTTCAAGGTAGGTTGTTGAAATATTTCCGCAACCGATTATCCCTACGTTCATACGTATTGCCTCGCCGAATCGATGGAACGCTTGGCAAATCTCACGAGATCGTTGGGGTTGTCATGTTCCACGATGTAGTGCGCAGCACCCGTGTTCAACAACAAAGGCATCAGACTTTTCCAGGCAACTTTACCGTGACCAAAGTCTGCCCAACCATCCTCATCTGTGCATTCACCCTGGGGCGCTATGTCTTTTAGATGAACCGCCGATATTCTTGACGCATGTTTCGTGATCCATGGAGATGGATCAGCATCGGCGCGCACAATCCAGGCTACATCGATTTCCCAACGCATATCGGGTGCTTCGTCCAGAATAATTTGCATCGGAACAGTGCCATCGCTGAGCACTATAAATTCAAAATCATGATTGTGGTAGGCAAACGTAAATCCGTTTTCATTCCAGACCTTCGCCATTGCGCCCAGCTCACGGGCAAGTGCCGACCATCCGTCTGCTGAATCCGGTCGCTCAGTTT
>CAZQOI010000026.1:0-3932 GCA_964594905.1 uncultured Granulosicoccaceae bacterium | reverse complement strand
CCCAGCTCACGGGCAAGTGCCGACCATCCGTCTGCTGAATCCGGTCGCTCAGTTTCATCAAGGTAGGGGCACACAATATGGGTTGCACCAATATCCTTGGCGCGCGCCATCATCGCATCTGACTCTTCCCGGAGAGGCCCCAGGTTTATATGCAAAGAAGGCACAGACAAGCCATTGTCCGTGAGCGACTTCTGGAAGCCATCAGCATCAGCGAAGTTATCGCCGATAGCTTCGACTTGAGTGTATCCAGCGTCACCAATAATCTTCAGAGCCTCGTCTGTCGGTGTATTTCTCGCGCTATACAACTGGAATGACCAATCCATAAATGTAGATTTCCTTAAATAATAAACTGTTAAGCGTCAAATCCGTTGACCGGACTCCACATCAAACAATGATGCTTTGGCAGGATCAAATCCCGCAGCAATTGACTGTTCGGGTGAAACTTCGGATTCTGAATCCAATCTTGCATTTAGTGCATGACCGAGAAATGTACTCCACGCCACGGTATCGGCACCCATCGGTTCAACAATGTCAATGACTACCGTTGTGTTAACTGGGCTATTGACTGCTGCGTCACCCAGCACAACGTGTTCAGGGCGAATACCAAACTCCACTTTTTGCCCATCACGTGGCTCGGCGGCGAAACTATACGCGTTTAATGGAATATTGATAGCATTCTGCTCACTATCATTTGCCGATTGACAGTGAAACTGCCAACCATCCACCGTTTTTTTCAACTCACCGGGTAAGAAATTCATGCCTGGCGAACCGATAAAACCAGCAACAAATCGATTATGCGGTTGGTGATAGATTTCTTTGGGTGTTCCGAGCTGCTGAATAACACCACTTTTCATGATGGCAATCCGATCAGCCAAGGTCATCGCTTCAATCTGATCATGGGTGACGTAAACAATCGTATTTTTTAAACGGTTGTGCAATCGTTTGATTTCAACGCGGAGATCGGTTCTGAGTTTCGCGTCCAGGTTGGACAGGGGTTCATCAAACAGAAACACATCCACATCACGAACCAGCGCTCGACCAATCGCGACTCGTTGGCGCTGCCCACCAGACAAGGCCGCGGGCTTTCTTTTCAATAGGGGTTCGATTTGTAGAATTTCGGCCGCGCGGCTTACCCGCTGTTTGATTTCGGCCCGCGGCATACCGGCAACCCGCAGACCAAAAGACAGGTTTTTTTCGACCGTCATTTGTGGGTACAAGGCATAGGATTGAAACACCATGCCGATTCCCCGATCCTTTGGCTCTTCCCAGGTGACGTTCTTGTTATTGATGTAGATCTGCCCATCGGTTACATCCAGCAAACCGGCAATGCAATTCAACAGAGTTGATTTGCCACAACCTGATGGTCCGAGCAGTACCAGAAATTCGCCTTCGGCGACATCAAGATTCAGTTGTTTGAGAACCTCGATTTCGCCAAAGCTCAAATCGAGATCACGAATATCAACGCTACTCACCCTTTAACCGCCCCTGCGGCAATGCCGCGCACAAAAAGTTTGCCCGAAACAAAGTACACAAGTAGTGGTAAGGCACCGGTTAACAGAGTGGCTGCCATATTGACGTTATATTCTTTGACGCCTTGTGTCGAATTAACGATGTTATTCAACTGCACTGTCATCGGGAAATTACGGGTACCAGCATAAATAACCCCAAACAGAAAATCGTTCCAGATACCGGTTACCTGCAGAATAATCGCGACAACAAATATCGGCAGTGACATCGGCAACATAATTTGCCCGAATATGCGCCAAAAGCCTGCCCCATCAACACGTGCTGCCTTGAACAACTCCATCGGAATACCTGCAAAGTAATTCCTGAACAGCAAGGTCAATATCGGCATACCGAATACTGTATGAACCAGAACCACCGCAGCCAAAGTTGAAAAAAGCCCCATCTCTCGGAGAATGATAACCAGGGGATAGATCATTACCTGATACGGAATGAACGCACCAAACAGTAGGACGGTAAAGAAAATCTCGGAGCCCTTGAATCGCCAGAACGACAGCGCATAGCCGTTAACAGACGCAATGGCTATTGAGATAACAACGCTGGGTATCAATATTTGCACACTGTTCCAGAAACCGACCTTCAAGCCTTCACAATAAAGACCAGTACAAGCGCTATCCCAGGCCTTTACCCAAGGTGCAAAGGTAATTTCCACTGGTGGCGAAAACACATTACCAAGCCGAATTTCAGGCATGCCTTTCAAGGAGGTAACGACCATTACATAAAGCGGTAATAGCCAATACAGCGCCGCAACGATCAGAAAACCATAAAGAATGATGTTGCGCGGCGTCAGCAGTCGTTTGGGTTTGGCGCCACGTGGGCCTTCCTCAAGCATGCTCACCATCCTTCTTTTGACTGAATTCCAGATACGCCCATGGAATAAGGATGATTAACACAGTCGACAACATCACTGTTGACGCTGCCAGTGCCTGGCCGAGGTTGGCGCGTCCAAACATATAGTCGTAAACATACTTGGCTGGCATCTCTGACGAAATGCCAGGCCCGCCATCAGTTAATGCAACAACCAGATCGTAGACTTTGACAATACCCGAGGCAATGATGACAAGCGTGGTAATAAAAACAGGACGCATCATGGGTATGACAATAAAAAGATAAGTTCGCCACGCTGGAATGCCATCTATGCGGGCGGCCTTCCAGATGTCTTGATCGATACCGCGCAAACCAGCGAGCATCAGAGCCATGACAAAACCAGTCCCTTGCCATAGCCCCGCAATCACTAGTGCATAGATGGAGTACTCGCGACTTGCTAATAAATTGAATTCGAAATTGGTAAATCCAAGACTTCTAACAACATGTTGTATGCCGAAATCCGGGTTAAGTATCCATTGCCAAACAAGCCCGGTAACAATAAAACTCAAGGCAAACGGATACAGAAAAATGGTACGAAAAGTATTTTCAAAACGAATTTTCTGATCCATCGCAACGGCAAGCAAGAAGCCGAAGGTTAGTGAAAATGCAAGAGCACAAATGCCATAAATCGCAATGTTCTCGATGGACTCCATCCAACGCGACGCACCAAACAGACGGTCATACTGTTTCAGACCAACAAAATTTTCACGTGGCAGAGACTTTGACGAGGTAAACGAGTACACCACCGACCAGACTGAGCAGCCAATAAAAACTACCAACACAGTGGCAATCATCGGTGTGGCGGCAAGCTTTGCCGACAAATTGCGCAACAAAGGATGTTTGCGACGCGCCGGTGGCTCCGCCTCAACCCTAGGCGTTGAAGATAATGTAGTACTCACGATTATTGGATCAGCAGGAATGAGTTAGTGGTGATGACGCTGTGACGCGTCATCACCACTCAACCAAGTTTAATTACTCAGCTTCTTCGATTATGGTTGCCCAGGCATCATGTGCGTCACTGGCAGCCATGTCTGGATTGTTCCAGAATTCAACCAACAAATCTTCAAGTTGACCAGTAGTATCACCTGTCCAAAGCAGATCACCCGAAGGGATTATGTTCGCTGGATCCTCAAGAATAGCGAGGCCCTTCTGCATACAAGCATTAGCAGATTCTAAATCGACGTCTCCGCGAACCGGCAAGGAACCTTTGGCTAAGTTAAAGTCAACCTGAACTGCCTTGCTCAACATCATCGAAGCCAACCGCAATTGAGCCGCTGTCACCTCGGGATCGTCCTGCTGTGGAAAGTAGAACGCATCGCCACCAGTGTCTAAGGCTGGCTGAATACCAAGCCCAGGCAAGCAGTCGTATTCTTCTCCAGCGGTCTGACCTGCAACTTGAAATTCACCTTGTGCCCAGTCACCCATGATCTGAGCGCCAGCTTTCGCAGTAATTACCTGATTGGTTGCGTCATTCCAGTTCTGGATACTGTTTTGAGGATCATCAAGATCTCGAGCATCTGCATAGGCTTGCCATACGGCAG
>CAZQOI010000025.1:0-38227 GCA_964594905.1 uncultured Granulosicoccaceae bacterium | reverse complement strand
GCGCCATATCAGACAAAACAAGGTCGGCTCCGTTCTCTCCCACAGCAGCTTCGATGGCGTCCGCCACGGTTTGTTCGGTAAAATCGCCATGAATAAAAGTCACAAGCCCGTCAGATCCAGCCACTGTGTCCATCGGCAGGATGTCTGACGCGATAATTCTGCCACCTGGGCCTACCTTTTCTGAGAGGTATTGCGTCCAGCTGCCAGGAGCTGCTCCCAGCTCAAGAATAATACTAGACGGTTTTATCAGTTGGTCCTTTTCGTCGAGTTCAATAAGCTTATATACCGCTCGAGAGCGATAACCGTCTGCATGAGCCTGCTTCACGTGGCTGTCGCTAACGTGTTCTTTCAGCCATCGATCACTGCTTTTACTACGCAACACCATCCTCGACGCCTTGGTCCCCAGGGCACATCATTGAACCATTACACTAGCACCCAGCGACCCGACTGTAATTAGTTACGTTCCGCCCACCTTCATCGATCACTGCAAATACCATGAAAAACGACAAACCACTCAGCAAGGACCAGATCAAACAGCTTCGCGCCCTTGCACACGGTTTGAAACCAGTCGTCCGACTCGGTCAACACGGCTTGACCGCTGCAGTCACCGCCGAATTGGACAAAGCGCTGGAGCACCATGAATTGGTCAAGGTAAAACTGGCAGCCGACGATCGTGATGCACGTAAAGAGCAACTCGACTCTCTGTGTCAGTCGACCAGATCAATACCGATACAAACGATAGGACATACAGCCAGCTTATATCGGCGCAATCAAAAAAAGCCTGTCATAAATCTGATCTGAACCGATAGCTTTTTGGTGCTCGTTTATGTTTGCTCTTTGATTTCAACTACATCGGGCAAACGCACACTCGCACGAAAGCCACCAAGCCTTGATGATTTACCGAGTTCAAGTGTTCCGTCGTAAGTGTCGACGATGTCCTTGACGATTGAAAGACCCAAGCCGTGTCCGGATATAGATTCGTCGAGACGTACGCCTCGATCAGTTAACTGATCGATTTCAGTTGGCGAACAACCTGGGCCATCATCCTCAACTTCGAACAGCAAACCGTTTGCGCTGCGAACGTTAACCATAACGACACTGTTAGCCCACTTCACTGCATTGTCGAGAAGATTACCGATAAGTTCGAACATGTCCTGCCTATCGTGCAACAACTGCACATCAGGGCCGATGCTGTAGCGTACATCGATATTTTTTTCGCTGTACACCTGCTGCAATAGACCAATCAAAGGCGGCAATTCGGCGTCGATGTCGAAGCGTTGCCCCACGGTGCCACGCCCCGCTAAACGCGCACGCTTAAGTTCGCCATCTATCAAGGTACTGATGCGTTCAACATGAACCTGTATTGATTCGTGTTGGTCTTTCTGCTGAGAATCAGACTGATCGGGTACAGAGTCAGCAGCTCGAAGTAGCAAGTTCATCGGCCCTTTCACGGCATGAGCAAGGTTACCGACTGCATTTCTGGATTGTCGCAAACGTTGATCGAATCGGATTAACAAGCGATTGAACTCACGCACCAGCGGTTTGATCTCAACCGGTACGTCTTCTGACAATGACGTGACTTTGCCACGCTCTAGTCGATTGATATCCTGTCGAATCGCATCGAGTTGCGAGACAGACCCCCTCACGATGTAGTGCTGAACAGCAGCGAGCACTGCGAGCATCGCCAGCGCAATACCAGCAAACCACCACTGAAACACGCGCAACCGCGATTCGATGGGCGTTATATCTTCAGCAACCGTTATCGTAAACGCTTGACCCATCCGGGAATAAGCGCCAGACCAGACCAGTAAGGTCGCTTCGCCTCGCCCAAGGTCTCGACTTTTACGCTGCTGACCAGGTGCAAGCGCCGGTAGCGCAAGGTTTTGATCCCAGGCCGATCTCGACATCAACTCCGCGTTCGAACCAAGCTGAATGACAAAGTAGTGGCCAGATGCTGGGACCTCGTAATGGTTGTCCACTCGATCACGCAATTCAATGCTCGTTTCCGCATCGAATTGGTTAATCACCAAAGAGCGTTCAAGGTTACTGGCTTCTGTTTGCAAACGCGTGTAAACAAAACTTTCACTGAGTAATCGACTGGTCAGTGTACCCGCCCACCAGAAGACAAACATCAACACGACCAGGCTAAGCATCATGCCCACCTGAAGGCTTCGCTCAAGCGAATTCAAGCGAACTCCATTGATGTGAGAATTCAGACAGCGGGATCATTGAATACATAACCCTGACCTCGTTTTGTCAGAATCATGTGTGTTCCTATCTTTTCACGTAAGCGTCGGATATAGACCTCGATCAGATTACTCTCACGTTCAGATTCCTGATCGTAAACGTGTTCAACAAGTACTGATTTGGACAAGATGCGTCCGCTATTGAGCATCATGTAACGTAGCAATCGAAACTCGGTACCAGTGAGCTGAAATCGATCCTTGTTATCAACTTCGACTTCCTGAATATCCTCGTCAAGTTTCAGGCTGCGAGTTTCAATCTGGTGCGCAGTGCGTCCGTGTCGGCGATAAATCAACGCTCGTATGCGCGCGATCAGTTCTTCAACGTGAAAAGGTTTACCCAGATAATCGTCAGCACCCGCTTTGAATCCATCGACGCGTTCGTACCATTGGTCGCGAGCCGTGAGCACAATGACCGGTACCTTGTTCTGTGCCTTGCGCCAGGCTTGTAGCACGTCCATACCGGGTTTCTGAGGTAAGCCAAGATCAAGGATCACAGCATCATAGGGCTCAGTGTTGCCCAGGTGCTCAGCATCGACGCCGTTGTCAGCAACGTCGACTGCAAAACCGGCCTTGACCAGATCGCCCTTAACCAGAGCGATCAGATCAGAATCATCTTCGACCAACAAAAGCCGCATGTGAACTTCCTAACCCTTACCGCGCCAAGGGATCGTCTTGTGAATGATGTAACGCATGACGAGATCGAATAACAAGCCAAGCACGCCAAGTAGGATAATCGTAACCCAGATGATTTCGTAATCAGATGACTTACGCGCCACGTTCTCAAGAAAACCAAGACCTGTAGTACCCGCCAACATCTCGGCAGCAACCAAGGTACCCCAGCACACACCGATCGAGATGCGAATACCGGTAAGAATTTCTGGCAGTGAATTAGGCAAAATGACTTTTTTGATTATCTGCCAGCGCGAGGCACCCAATGAGTGAGCCGCGTGAATCTTCGACAATTGCGTACCCGTCGCACCGGTACGTGCGGAGATAACCATGATGGCGAAGGCAACCATAAACAGCAGAAAGATCTTACCGTCATCCTGAATCCCGAATATCGTCAGAATCAGTGGTGCCCAAGCCAGCGGTGGAACAGGCCTGTAAAGCTCAATCATTGGATCGAAAAAGCCTTTTGCGAATCGAGACAGACCCATAAAAAGACCAAGCGGTACGCCAAGAATAATGCCGAGGAACAGCCCCGACAAAACTCGCATTGTCGAATCCCAAAGATGACCTGACGGCACCGGAACGCTCGGAGAAGCGAAATTACCGGTGGCAATGTTCAACACTTTGGTTTTTAGATTGACGTTGATACTGCCATCCTCGTTGTGCCGAGGGTATTTGCCAGGTACGAGATCCGCGATGAAATCTGGAATCAGAAAGCCAGCCATTTCAGCTAAAGGCTTCATCTTGTACCAGAGCAAGGGAACGCCCTTATAACCGACGTCTGGATCAGAGATACGCATGAGTGTTTCGATCGTGTCGGATGGTTTTGGTAGCCATCGACCTGAACCCTGCTCACTGCAGCCTGTATTACCGGCGGCAATCGTGCCACCAGGCATCGCGATCGAATCAATCCATTTCAATCCACCAAGCTTGCTTTTTTGTACGTCGTCAAGATTTGCTAAGGATGCCTCGACATTGTCGAGAACACCGTCTGGAAAAATCGTTCCATCATCAATACGCTTGAGGAGCTTACTCAATTGACGAGTAAAGTCTTTCGCCTCTGGCGACTGTGCCGCCGCTTCTTGAGCATCAATTTTCGCTTCAAGCTCTTCGATCTCACTCAGAAAACTCGCGCTTTGATTGCGAATCCTTGAAAAATCCTTAGCGATTTCCTTGATCGGTGCTGCTGCTGCTGCAAACAAGGCACCCCGTTTTGACGTTGGATCGATAGGCACCTCATCACGTGATGAGGTTCCCCATTCAGATTGTTCTGACGCCGCTTTATCAACTGCGGCCAATGCACTTTCGGGCAGGTTCTCGGTGGCCATATCATCAGCGACGACGTTGATACGATCAGCGATGGCATCCAACGCGGTTTGCGTCTCTGCATCAAAATTTGCTGGCGACGCCTGTGACAGCATGGCGCTGCGTATCTGATCGACAAGGGGTTCGAAGCCGGCACGTTCATCGTCAGTCATGTTGCTGCTGTTCAAGCGGCTAGTCAGTAAATCGACTTGACGATTTTCACGATCGATAATACTGGTACCACGAAGCAGTCGTGACTCGAATGGAAACACAGTACGCATCGGGTTGACGGCATTTCGAACCTTCGCTACCTGACACATCTCACCGGCTGCGTTCGGAAAAAACGCTCGTGCCGCATCCCACGAAAAATACAACCAGATCAGCAGTATTGTGGACACTCCGGATATCACCCAATGCCAACCGCCAAGTGCACGCACCGGATTGCCAAAAACAGCATCGGTTTTTTCGTTGCGTATCAAGCGCCGGCCGTACCACCAGCAAGCAACCAGGGTGAGAATAAGGCCAATGAACATGGCCCCGATAATCAAACCTCTCAATGAATTCATATCGATGCCCCCGATTAAGCCGTCTTGCCCATGATCTCTTCTTCCATGTCCCAGATCATTGACAGAATCTCTTCTCGTACGGTCCCGAAATGCGCATCATTTTTGATTTCGCGTAAATCCTGACTAAGACCAGCTTCGGCAAAAGGTAAATCGTATTCCTTGTGCAAACGACCGGGGCGAGGCGCCATGACAAACAAGCGTTCACCCAGTAGCAATGCTTCTTCGACTGAGTGGGTGATGATCATGATGGTCTTGCCTGTCTCCTTCCAGATCTTGAGCACCAGGCCCTGCATTTTTTCCCGTGTCAGTGCATCCAGTGCGCCGAGGGGCTCGTCCATCAAAATAAGATCTGGGTCGTTGATCAGGCAGCGCGCCAAGGCGACTCGCTGCTGCATACCACCGGAGAGTTGGTAAGTGGGTGTATCGCCGAATCCCTGCAAACCCACGATGTCCAGCCATTCGTCGACTTTCTGTTTCGTCTGTTTTTTATCGGCTTTTTTCATACGCAAGCCAAAATCAACATTTTCGGCAACCGTCAGCCACTCGAACAAAGCGCCCTGCTGAAACACCATTCCGCGCTCGACGCCAGGTCCATCGATCTCAGAGCCACCGAGTGACAAAGTGCCTCCGGTTGGACGTAAAAAACCCGCGATCAGATTGAGGAGTGTCGTCTTGCCACAACCTGACGGGCCCAGGACTGACAGAATTTCACCTTCCTTAAGCTTGAAACTGACATTTTTCAAGGCATGTACGGCAGCGCCGTTTGGAGTAACGAACGTCATGTCAACGCCGTCAGCCACCAGGTCACTCATGCACTTTTCTCCCAATTCTAGTGTGTCGTCAAGGGCCGTATCATCGCAGGTAAGCACCGTCTGATGTGATTGGCCATGTATTTATGCGTGGCACCGGAGCCTAATGCAGCGATCGCGGCGCGCCGAGGGGCAGATTTCAGCCCCTGATGGGGCCATAAACGAACGCCCAAAGAGATTCAAAGTGTGACGGGGCTGCCAATTTGTCACAATTTGAGTACGATAGAGGGGAAGACTCGACGGCTACTGACCCGACGACCATGGCACGAAACCATAACTTCTTCTTCGACTCGGACGGAAGTCCTCGAGCCCGCGGCCCTGCGGCTGAAAAGGTCTTGATGAATTTCCTCGAGGTCGATGTTCAAGGCAGCGACCATATCTGCCACGACCTGATGGAAGACCTGACGGCGATTGAAGATGAATCAGACGACTCGCGCGAGTTCATTGGCAATGCGCACAGCGTGACGATAACGCCTGAGGGCGTAAGCATCGAATTGTTGCAGGACGCTGCTGCAGATGACGAAGAGAATCCCGGTGTAAAAGAACCCTATAAAGTCGCCCTGAAGCACTTTCGCGAAATTCTCGAAGATTGGGAAGCGTTCATTCTCGACGATCAACTCGACGATCCCATGCTTGATGACGAACTACTTACCTGATGTTAGGTGATAATCTTACAGACTCTGGGGACTTCCCCCTTTTGACGGGTCCATCATGACTAATATCCTCGACATGCTGCTTGGCGCTGAAAATGATCCGGCGCTGGCACAAATGCAAAAACAATTCGATCTATCAGACAAGGAAACAAGAGTCGCTGTCGAGGAACTGATCCCGGCGTTAAGACGTGGACTCCAAAACAACACGAAAGAAGCACCGGGTATGGATGATCTACTCGATGCATTGCGCACGGGCGAGCACACCAAATACATGGATAAGCCAAGTACCTTGGGTCAGGCGAGCACCACTAAAGATGGTAACGACATACTTGGACATATTCTTGGTAACAAGGAAGTCAGCCGCGAAGTTGCGAAACGCGCATCGCAATCATCAGGGATCAGCTCAACGATACTGAAAAAAATGTTGCCTATCGTTGCAACGCTCGTTATGGGCGCAATCAGCAAAAAGGTTGTTGGTGGCAACAACGGCGCAGTCAACCGTGGTAACTCGGGTGGTTTGCTGACCTCACTACTTGATGGTGACAACGACGGCTCGATGTGGGATGACGTACTCGGTATGGCAGCAAAGACCATGCTTCGTTAGTTTTTGTAACGACGTCTTTTTGCAGCAATACCTATCACCAAACTGGAGCTATCTCAATGACCAAGCAACTGATTCTGGATGCTGACAAATGCACCAGTTGCCTACAATGCGAAATGGCCTGCTCACTTGAGCACGAAGGTTTATTTGCACCGGCGTTTTCGCGCATCAAGGTTTTTGAGTTTGAACACGGTCGGCGCAGTGTTCCTTATACCTGCACGCAATGTGAAGAAGCATGGTGTATGAAGGCTTGCCCAACAGACGCCATCAGCATCAATCAGGAGCTGGGTACCAAGGTCGTCGATGAAGCCCTTTGTGTTGGTTGTAAAGTCTGCACTATCGCCTGCCCCTACGGAACCATCAATTTCAATACGCGAAGTGGCAAGGTCACCAAGTGCGATCTCTGCGGTGGAGATCCGAAATGCGCCGACGCCTGCCCCACCGGTGCAATCATTTATGGGGAAGCGTCATGACTTGGCACAAACGTGTTTTACGGGTTGATCTGACCACGCACGAAACTTTCATTGAACCACTGAATGAAGAATGGGCAAATGATTACTTAGGCTCTCGAGGACTCGCTTCAAAATACTTGATGGAGATGATGGATCCGGCCGCCGACGCCATGTCGCCAGACAACGTCCTTATCTTTGCAACCGGACCACTGACCGGCACCATGGCATCCACTGGTGGGCGTTATGCAGTTGTTACCAAAGGACCACTGACTAACGCAATTGCCTGCTCAAATTCCGGTGGCAAGTTTGGAGCTGAGCTGAAATTTGCCGGCTACGATTTGTTGATACTGCAAGGACGTTCTGCAACGCCTGTCTATCTCCTGATTCAGGATGACAAGGTCAGCGTGGAACCCGCAAAAGACTACTGGGGCACTACTGTCTGGCACACAGAAGAAACCTTGATTGAGAAACATCAAGACCCACAAATGAAAGTGGCATCGATCGGTAAAGCTGGCGAGGAAGGTGTTTACTACGCCTGTGTCGTTAACGACTTGCACCGTGCAGCCGGCCGCTCAGGGGTAGGTGCTGTTATGGGCTCTAAACACCTGAAGGCTATTGCTGTGCGCGGTACACAAGGTGTTCCAGTGAAGGATGCCCCACGATTCATGCAAGCTGTTAAGGATACTCATCAATTACTTGCCGATAGCGCTGGTAGAAAAGATCTAACCGACTATGGCACCAACGCCATGATCGACACGATGCATGCCTTCGGTGGTTTACCAACCAACAACTTCCAGCAAGTCACCTTCGATGGCAGTGCCAATATCAATCCAACCGCGATGGCAACTGTTAACGAAAATGGGCACACCAATCTGATCACCAACAAAGCTTGCTTTGGTTGCACGATTGGTTGCGGTCGTATCGCGCACATCGACAAGAACCATTGGGCGATTCGCGAACGTCCTCAGTATCACCACGCCTCAGGTGGGCTTGAATATGAAACCGCCTTTGCGTTTGGCCCTGTCGTCGGTGTCGATGATATCGACGCATTGACCTTCGCGGGTTACCTGATGAACGAACACGGTATGGATCCTATTTCATTCGGTGTGACACTGGCAGCCGCGATGGAATTGTTTGAGTTGGGGCTGATCACTATCGAAGAGACCGACGGTATACCTCTGAATTTTGGCAACGCCGAAGCACTAACGGTAATGGCTGAAAAAACAGGCTTACAGGAAGGGTTCGGTAAAAAACTTGGTCTCGGTTCTAAAAGACTTTGTGAGCTTTATGGACGGCCGGAACTTGCCATGGTTGTAAAGGGGCAGGAATTTGCCGGTTACGACTCACGTGCGTTGCAAGGCATGGGCTTGGGTTACGCCACTGGCAACCGAGGTGCTTGTCACCTGAAACACGACACCTTCTCAGAAGATATGAGTGATCAATCCGGTGATGGCAAGGCGGCGCCGTGCAAGAGCTCTCAGGATCAGATCGCGATGGTCGATTCAGTTGGCATCTGTCTGTTTACGTCCGCTGCATGGGGAACAGACGAACTGCAAGTCCAGGTTAGTGCTGCTTGCGGTGATGAGTGGACCAGCGAACGTTTACTGATCACTGGCGAACGTATCTGGAACCTTGAACGTCTGTTTAATTTACGTGCAGGTATGACAAGAGCCGACGATACTCTTCCACCACGCTTACTAGATACACCGGCACCCGCAGGAGTCGCTAAAGGTCGTGTGTCTGAGTTACCAAAGATGTTGCCAGAATACTACTCGCTACGCGGTTGGAATGATGAAGGTCAACCAACTAACAACACACTGAATCGTTTGGGATTACAGCAGTACCTTGCACATTGAACTGACAATGGGTGGAGCGCTGGTGAAATACCTGCCAAGCGGCCGCAAAGGCAATCAAGTCAGTTTGACAGTAGCGGAAAAGACGACCGTGGCCGACGTATTAAGCCAACTGGAGGTACCACCAGAAACCCGCATGATGGTGATCCTCGATGGCGATCTGGTTGCCGCTGACGAATTTGTCACCAAAGAGCTTCAGAACGACGCAAAACTCTCTGTGATCCAACCTATTCAGGCTGGCTGAGGGCCTGGAAACCCTATGTTTCCGCCGCGTCACAATATTTAACCCTAGAAATCACGCCTTTTGACCGACAATTGTTCCCGGGGATCGCAAAAAAGCCGTGGATAGCTTGCCACTATTGGTCTATACAAAATAGTGGTGACGAGAGACCGGCTTAACTTAAAGGGAGCTCCAATGAAACAGAACTTACAACAAGTTACTCGCACGCTACACGATCTGATCAAGTCATTACCGGCGGTCAGGGCCCACTGTAGCCAGGAAGTGCTGAAACAGCACGTAGAGCTGATCGCTCACTTCCAACGCCAGTACGATCTACTGATTGGTAACAACAACGTCGCCCCACAAGGTGCTGTGTAATTCCTACGTCGAAAAGACTGTTTTAGATTCCTCGAGACGAACCGCATAACGGACAGGTTCAGTTCTCTCCACCAGCCAACGATTTGTGATCGCCCTCACAGGGTGACCCAATGGTCCTCAGATAAAGCGCCAGCGGATTATTTCCAGTCGCGAAATTGCGCACTCCGACTATGCGGTAAAACTATCGCGCCTTAAAATACGTGATCATCTGCGGAAATTTTTTTCCGCCTTGGAAGGAAATAGATGTCCACGTTACAAATTCATTTGATGATGGCAGCCATGGGCGTTCTGGTCTGTCTGGCGTTTGTAGGGTTTATCAGCTACCGGCATCACCCGTCGTTTAAACGCTCCTTATTGGGCTTATTAGCAGGCGGCTTGGTTGCCGTTTCACCTTTCATCGCTTCTTTGATCGGCACCAGTGGTGAAGCCGGGATTTTGCCAAAAAGCCTGATTCTGGCCGTTACAGGTGTATTGGGCTGTGTTCTTTACTACCTGCTGTCTCGATGGCCAATCAAGCACCACGCCATTAATCAAAACGTGAACGCAGATCCGAGCCGTCACCCAGTCAGATTATCAGCAGATGATCCTTCACTGAGCGGCGAGCACAATCAAGATTCGAAAGCGCATTCAGCAGAAGAGGTACCGACCCTACTTCGCGACGACACTGACCACAGCGACTTTCCTACGCTTGAGATTGAAGACGATTCCAGCGACCATCCGATCTATGACGTATCTGAGCAAGACATGTTTGAAGATCTTCAATCGATGTCCACGAACACTGATGTAATCGATGATGAAGACAGTGCCTTCGTCGAGAATATGATTTCTGAAGTGGATGTTAGTGAAAGTACCAATAAAGACAGCTTAGCTAGCGACGAGTACGTTAACGACGATAACGTTAATGCTGTGTCAGAAGAACACACAAAGAGTCACGCTGCGCAAGATATAGAAGATAACGATCCCCTCATCCCTATTGCTGCAAATGATGATGCAATTGCAGGATCTTCAAGTTACGACGATCCGGATGATCTGGATATCGATAACTCAGTGATATTTGATCTCACTGGCCAGCACGAGATTCCATCTGATATCGGTATAAGCGACGTGGATAAAGCATCAGTTGATGAAGACAGCACCATTAGAGAAGCAGATACCTTTGAGTTAACTGCCCAAGATAAGACAACATCAACCTTTGATGACGCAACAGATTACGGCCAAGCTGATGACAGCAGTCCGTCAATGGAAGAATCAGTCAACAACGAATCGCAGGGCGAATTGAGCTTCATCGGTAACCAGCAGGCTCAGGAAGAAACTGACGAGACAAGTATTATTGAAAAGGACAGCACCGATAATAGTGCTGCTCTAGCGCGTTCAGCGGAGTTGGACAAAGAGCTGGAATTAAAAATATCTGATCTCGAGAATTCCCTGAGTTCGCTTGATGCAGTAGAGTCAGAATTTAAAATCGCCAGCGACAATATGTCGGCGTTTCAGTTGCAGGTTACTGAGCAATATGATCAACAACAGATCAAGATCAACGACTTGAAGTCTCAGAACGAAGAACAGCATGATCAACAGCTGGTCAAGATCAGCGACTTGAAGTCCCAGAATGAAGAGCAAATTGAACAACAACTCATTAAGCTCGAAGAGTTCAAGGCGCACAATGTTGAGCAGAAAGAAAAACAGGATGTTCTGGTAGAAGAGTTCAAAACCAGAATTAACGAACAAATGGCTCAGCAGCGCGAGGAATTGAACCGCGTTCGAGGGCTGCTGGAAAGTACCGCGGCGCTTACCAGAAATATCGCGGGTGAGCACAAATCCCTGCGTAACGTTGCCGAGCAGGAAACCGCTTTACGTCTGAAAAGCGAAGCTTCCGCCAAAAATGCCCTAAGTATCGCTCGCAAGGCAGTAGAGAGACTTTCCAAGGCGAAAGGCTAAACAGCAAGTAATTCCGAGGCCCGAGCTCGGAGAACATCTCCATTGTCGACTCGAACATGGACAAATTAACACTGGTTCACATAATGATAGTGAACATCCAGATTCTGCGGCTGTCGTATAATCCGAGAGTTACCCAAATAAATGATCTCTGGAGTTGTTTCAATGACCGACAAGAATCGCCGTAAATTCATCGCTATGGCTGGCGCCAGCGCTGCTGCAATCCCCCTGACCGCTCTGGTTGGCGCATTGCCTAGCCATGCTGACGGCCATCTGCCGATGGTTGATCCGGAATCAGCCCAGGCTACGGCTCTGAGCTACATGGAAGTTTCTGACAAGCCAGAGCAAAAGTGCGCAACCTGCACACTTTACCAAGGCAAGGCGGATGGAAAAGCCGGACCATGCCCACTGTTCCCAGGCAATGAAGTAGCAGCTGAAGGATGGTGTAGCGCTTACGTTCCCAAAGCCTGATTTCCATCAAAAACATATCGCGGCCAACCTCTTGGCTGCGATAACAAAAAAACCCGCTTCCATAAGCGGGTTTTTTTGTATGTGGATTTAGTTCATTCTCATTCAGCGTGAGAAAAGGACAACACAAAAGCTATGCATCAACCTTGGGTTTATCAACAACATTAAGGCTGATACTTCTCCACTGGCTTGCCTTTCTTGATCCAGTGATTGATGCCATCTGAAACGTTATAAATATTCTTGAAGCCCAAGCGCTTGTCCAGCAAACTTGCAATCTTGGCCGAGCGCACTCCGCGTGCACAGATTAAAACGATTTTCTTCTCTTTTTCATTATCGTCACTGATGTTATCAACCTGACTTAACCAGTCAGCAACATCATATCGACCACGGGCATCGAAAAAAGTTATCGGGTGACTGCCATTCACCAGACCCGTGCTTTCCCATTCATCGATGCGCCTCACGTCGATGACGATGACATCATCGTCGAGCATGGACTCCAAAGCCGCGTTATCGAGTTCAGTAACACCAGCCGAGGCAAGGCGAGAGAGACATAACGCTGAAACTACAAATATGGTTCGCAATAAGGGAAAATTAAAAGTGCGCTTCATATTGTTCTCTGCTTGTAGATGGGACTGCTTTCAGCAGTATTGACTCATGAGCTGCTGGAACGTTCCATTACCCAGTTCGCAATAACGTTTAACTTGCCCTCTACTTCGAATCTTCGTCGGTGATCAGGCCAACACGCTTCGCCCGCTGCTCCCAACGCTTTCGCGCCAATGCCTGCATGTCCTCGGTGCCATCTTGCTCATCGACAATTTCAAGACCGAGAAGCGTCTCGATAACATCTTCCATGGTAACAATGCCTGCCATGCCACCAAACTCATCGACGACCAAGGCAATATGCTCACGCTTTTCGGTGAAGTGTTCAAAAAGATCCGGGATTGGATACGTCTCCTTAACCGCAATGATGTCTCGTTTGATACTCGACAATGTTGAATCATTGCGCTGATCAACCAATTCGTTAAGGATTTGATCCTTCAAAACATACCCAATCACATGATCAGGTGAGTCGCTATAAACCGGAATGCGTGAAAAACGAAGCTTGGGATTCTGATCGTGAAACGCCTTGACCGAAGTTTCGCCTTGGGCACTGATGACAACCGTGCGTGGCGTCATTACATCACGTGCCGTGATTGTCTTGAAGCGAAGCAGGTTTTTCAGAATCGTTGACTCACCTTCATCGAACACACCTTGTTGGCTACCTAGCTCTGCCATGGCAGTAAAGTCAGCGCGTGAAAACACACTGGCCTTTTTGTCTTTTTTCAAGACCTTGGTGATGATCTGACTGATAAACACCAATGGCGCGAGAACCCACATGATGATTTTCAGGCTTTTGATCGTAAAACCGCTAAGTTCACGCCAATAATTTGCGCCGATAGTTTTCGGGATTATTTCCGAGAGCAGCAGTATGGCAAGTGTCATGACCACGGGGACTACGGCGGTAGACAGAATGGACGCGCCCCAGATAGCGGTTGCCTGAGCACCAACGCCAATAGCCCCGACTGTGTGGGCGATCGTGTTGAGCGTGAGAATGGCCGCAAGCGGTCTATCAATATTTTCCTTGAATTCGTTCAAGGTCGCGCCAAGTTCGCTACCCTTCTGTACCTCTGTCTGGGTAAACGATGGGGTGATGCTGAGCAACACCGCCTCCCAAATCGAGCAGAGGAATGAAAACACGATTGACACCAGGAAGAAGACGATCAATAAGGTGTACATGATGCGTTCAGCAACTCTTTTGATAGCGGCAATAGGCCATTGACAGCGATGTTACCTGAAGCACCCACAATCTGTCGTTCTGATGTGTATCTGAATCGATCAACGGAGCTTGGCAGCTGATGACTCCTGACGGCCACGATTTGTGGTTCATACCGCTTGGCGGTTGCGGTGAAATCGGAATGAACATGAACCTCTACGGCCACGATGAGCAATGGCTGATGATCGACTGTGGGGTCACTTTTCGCGATGCCGATGGCAGCCGCGGAAGCGGTTATGACATCCAGATGGCCGATCCTGACTTCATAGCCGCGCGAGCAAACGCGCTGCAGGGACTACTACTGACGCATGCCCACGAAGACCATATTGGCGCGGTAGCTCATCTGTGGCGCCGCTTGAACTGCCCTGTGTACGCCACTGAGTTCACCGCTGAGATGCTCAAACGTAAACTCGCCGAGCACGGACTGCTCGAGCGAGTCCCGATCAAACTGGTCACACCAGGTGATCGATTTTCAGTCGGTGTATTTGACGTTGAATGGGTGGCACACACGCACTCAGTGCCTGACCCCTGCGGCATCGTGGTCAGAACTGCAGCTGGCAACATATTCCACACCGGTGACTGGAAACTGGATCCATCGCCACTAGTCGGTCATGGCTTTGACGAATCGCACTATCGCCGTATTGGCGATAGCGGTATACACGCGATGGTGTGCGACTCGACTTGTGCAAACCAATCAGGTCGTTCAGTGTCGGAAGGTGCTTTGTACCCGGGACTACTTAACGAGATCGAAAAGGCAGAAGGTCGAGTTGTCGTCACCTGCTTCGGCAGTAATATCGCCAGACTGAATACCTTGGCGCGCTGTGCGGATGCAACATCCAGACACCTTGGTCTACTGGGTCGTTCATTGATCAAGACAGCGTCTGTCGCTCGTCAGGTTGGCTTATGGAAACATTCAGAGACACTGGTCGAATCGAATCATTTAGGCTTCCTGCCCGCGTCATCTGTATTGCTGGTGGCAACCGGTAGTCAGGCGGAGCCAAGAGCGGCTTTGTATCGCTTAAGCACTGACAGCTTTCGCGATCTGACTCTCGATACCGGTGATACCGTGATTTTCAGCGCTCGAGCCATACCTGGCAATGAAAAATCCATTGAACAAATGATTGAGCGTTTCAAAGCTCGTGGCCTCAAGGTCGTAACCGCAGTCGACACAAGCCTGCCTATTCATGCCTCCGGGCATCCCGGTGCAGATGAACTCAGTGATCTTTATGACTGGATAAAACCAGACGTGCTAATCCCGGTACATGGCGAAGAGGAACACCTGGATGCCCATGTACAGCTTGCGCAAAGGTGCGGGATACGCCATCAGTTGAATGGCCGAAACGGGGATCTTTATATGTTGTCGCCAACGACGGCTATAAGGCGAGGAGCGGTACCCGTTGGGCGACTGGGCGTCGGCAAAAGCGCACTGGAACGAATCGGGTGATCTTGACCTTGTGGGTCAACTTGAAAAGTACTCAGTAACCTACAACAAAAACGAACCTACAACAAAAACGGCGTGGATCTGGAAGTCAGATTCTAACTTCCTAATGGCTAGCTATTGGTCCATCGCCAGCACTCGCTCCGGATTGATTGCCTTGATTCAAGTGGATAAGTTGATAACCCTCTCTACGCAAACGCTTGAGGCGCCAACCGTGTTCTTCAGTAAGCCTCATTTTTTTTCGAACCCTGCAAGCAGCGGTGTCGATGCGGCGCGTATCCATACTGGGCGGCAATGACCAGACCGAAGTCATCAGCTCGCTGTTACCAACAATACGATCTCGGTGTGAAAATAAATACAATGCGAAATCGAACTCTTTAGGACTTAAATCCAGCGCTTCTTGTTCACGCAATACACGTCGCTTTTGCAGGTCAAAATAGAAATCAGCAAATTCGAAAGAGGCTCGTGCGGGGCGCGAGTGATAACGGAGTGCCGCTTCAAGCCTCGCTTTCATTACTCGCAGGCTTTCGTTGATATCGAAATATTGGTGCGCGCCAAGTTCAAGCGTGTTGCAAATGTTGTCCTCATTAGAACAATCCGAAAATACAATAACGCGAGCACCTGGCAAGGTGGACGGTAGTTCAGGTTCTTCACCTTCACCGTCAGCACGATGGCAAATAATGGTTGCGTGCGCATCATCGCGTCGACGCACACCGTTAGCTGGTTCAGTAAGGGTCGCGAAATCAGGGTAGATATCAGCGCTGTACCCTATTTCTTCTAGCAAACCCGTTATTAGCTTTTGATCGTCTTGCGATTTGGCGACAAGCAAGATCTGGCTTTCCGAGTTCTTATTCATGCATCGATTCCTAGTCAACTAATTGAGTCAAGCAATTGATGCCAAACAGCTTTCTTAATGGGTTCGAACAGTAAGCAGCAGGCAAATCTGAAACAACTTGAAAATTGAACCAATTTGTCGTCCCTATGATAGGAACGAGCAACGCTAAACATCCCATAACGCAAAACTAATGTACCGCCTTGCACATCTATTCAACATACGATTCATACTTTTGTCGATTATACACAGCGTGAGCAACATGTGAAGTGGTTAAAGGCTTGAAAATAAATTGTAATGCTGTGGATAAAACGTTTTATAGCGAAACCAAAAACACCTTGTTTTTAAGTATTTTTTTCAATACTCAACGAACTTAAAAAGAAATATCGACGCCATTCAATCGATCAGTAGTTGCTCGATTTTTGTGCATTTATTGATGCAAAAAAATTGTTCAAAAAACGATCAAAAAAACCAGACAAAGTGAGTTTAAGGTTCATCTGAAAACTGATATGTAAGCGATTACATATAGATCTTGTCCGATCAAATTCGAGCGAAGTTAGATGATATCGCGCAACAGCGCATTGGCTATTGTGTGTACGTGTGTATCTTCAATACCCCTCTTTTTAAGGGCTTTATCTAGCTCGATTACGTAATCACTGTTAGGTCCAGAGAGCCCTTCAGCACCACGGATTTGATCGACAATTGTTGACAAAGGTGCGTCACCTAGCCAAGACTCATTGCCGGGACGAGCCACCCACGTGAGCACTTCGAAAGGGCTTTTGTGAATGTAATCAACTGTGAGAAAAATACGTTCGTACCCATCTTTTTCACGATAGTCGAGCTCTTGCAAAATCTTGGATTGCTTATTCGCTGGTAGCTTGAACGCCAAACCTTCACAGACTGAATGCGTTTCCTCAACCAGCGTTACCACTCGACCTGGCCGACCAGGTACACCACGATGGTCGTGCGATCCTTGCCAAAACCGCCGTGCAAATCCTGGAGCGCTAACACGACGTTCATCAGCCACAGGAAAACCCGGTCGCGATATCAACGAACCGTAGGCGAAAATCCAGATAGGGGTGGTCAATCGAGGGCCTGCCAGGGTCAAGGCCTAAGGAGAAATGGTGGCTACACCTAGATTCGAACTAGGGACCCCAACATTATGAGTGTTGTGCTCTAACCAACTGAGCTATGTAGCCTCCGAACCAAGCCGACTATTCTGGCGCGGAGCGTTCCCGCTGTCAAGTAAGACCCTCACAACACTGGGATTCTGTCGTCCGCGTCAGGTCCCGATATATCAGGAATTCACATGCATTCAGACGTTGAAGCGAAAGTGCACCACATCCCCTTCCTGCATGATGTATTCCTTACCTTCCAGTCGCCATTTTCCAGCGTCTTTTGCGCCAGATTCACCACTATTGGCGACGTAATCATCGTAGGCGACTACTTCTGCACGTATAAATCCTTTTTCGAAATCAGTATGAATGCGCCCTGCACCGTTCGGCGCTGTCGCGCCTTCTCGAACTGTCCATGCACGCACCTCCTTTTCACCCGCCGTAAAGAACGTTTGCAATCCAAGTAACCCGTAACCAGCTCGGATAACGCGATTCAATCCCGGTTCTTCGAGGTTCATTTCAGCCAGGAAATCTGCCTTGTCTTCATCATCAAGTTGCACGATTTCAGCTTCAATAGCCGCGCATACAGGAACGACATTAGCCCCCTCGGAATTTGCACGCTCTTGCAAAGCATCAAGTAAAGGGTTATCCGTAAAACCAGACTCATCGACGTTAGCGATATACATGGTCGGCTTGACTGTTAACAAGTGGTAGTGTTTTAGCCACGCAGCCTCTTGTGTACTGAGATCAAGCGTACGAACAGCGGTGCCATCAGCCAAAGCAGCGGCAACACGTTCCATAAAGGCCTTTTCAGCAATCGCCTCCTTGTTTGCAGACTTGGCTGTTTTCGCTATCCGTTGCAGTGCTTTATCCATGCTTTCCATGTCAGCGAGCAAAAGCTCGGTATTGATGGTTTCAATATCATCAAGTGGATCAACCTTGCCTGCGACATGAATAACATCATCATTCGCAAAACAGCGCACAACATGAGCGATGGCATCTGTCTCACGTATGTTAGCTAGAAACTGATTTCCAAGCCCTTCACCTTTTGATGCGCCAGCTACCAAACCAGCAATATCAACAAACTCCATAGTGGTTGGCAATATGCGTTCTGGGTCAACAATTTTTGCCAATACATCGAGTCGTGGATCGGGCACCGGGACGATACCAACGTTCGGTTCAATCGTGCAGAACGGATAATTTTCTGCCGCGATTTCAGCTTTGGTCAGCGCGTTGAACAATGTGGATTTACCAACGTTTGGTAAACCCACAATGGCACATTTAAATCCCATGATGTCTCGCTTGTGGCTCTATTCGGATGCAGCTGGAGGTTTGTGACTGTGCAGTATCTTCATCGCCGCATTGATGTCACCGTTGATAAAGCCTGTTGCCTCGCGCAACGATAAATCAATCGATTCCTCGATTAAACGTTGATGCGGAGCCGACGGACGTTTGAGGACATAGCCCGATACTGCACTTTTATGACCGGGGTGTCCGATGCCAATACGTAATCGCCAGAAATCCTTGGCGCCAGTTTTCGCAACGATATCGCGAAGGCCGTTGTGCCCACCGTGGCCACCGCCTCTTTTCAAACGAACAATGCCAGGCTCAAGATCAAGCTCATCATGAGCGACAAGTATTTTTGCAGGTTCGATTTTGAAAAAACGAGCAACAGCTGCAACACCTTGCCCGCTGTTATTCATGTAATTCATTGGTTTGACAAGGTGTATCTTGCGGTGGCCGATAAAGCCACTGGCAGTTGCGGCAAAAAAGCGCTTATCCGTGTTGAAACTGGCACCAAGCTGCCGAGCAAGTTCATCAATAAACCAGAAACCAGCATTATGACGGTCGTTTTCGTGCTCATTGCCAGGATTACCTAGTCCAGCAATGAGCTCGAATCCGATAGTCTCGCCAGGCATATGCGTGACGTGCGAAACCGCGCCTTGTCAGGCGCTAGTCTTCGCTTCCCTCAGCTGCATCATCTTCAGCAGGCTTCGCATCACCTTCTTCACCCGCGTCAGCTTCTGGTGCTTCGTCTTCAGGCTCTACTTCAACACGTGGCGCGTTGACAGCAGCGACTGAACGGTCTGAGTCATCGCCTGGTTCGTTAAGGTCAACAAGACGTACACCTTCTGACAAAGTAAGTTCTGAAAAATGCACCGAACCACCAATGTCGATGGCAGCCATATCCACTTCGATGGATTCTGGAATATTACGCGGAAGACACGCGATAGTGACTTCGTTTTCGTTGTGGATGATCATGCCGCCGCCAGTCTTGACGCCAACACAGATATCTTCGTTGATGAAGTGCAATGGCACGTTAACCTGCAATTCAGCACCAGCAACTACACGCATGAAGTCCATGTGCAGGATCTGCTGTTTGAACGGGTGACGATGAACATCACGCAAAACAGAACGTACGGGTTCACCACCATCGATGCTCACCATCAACAGCTGAGAATAAAACGATTCATTCTCAAGGTGCTTTTGCACCTCGTTGTGCTTGAGCTGAATGGACTGAGGCTCTTTACTATCGCCATAGATAATGGCGGGGACGAGATTGTCACGACGCAGGCGGCGGCTCGCACCTTTTCCTTTTACGCTGCGCGACGTGGCAATGACGTTGATATCGTCAGACATGTCGGAACTCCAAATTGATCAAAAATAAAAGAAACATCAAATAAAAAAGGCGTGCTGAAAAGCACACCCGCTCTGCCCGCGACCAGGCCGAGCCGACGAATTATATCAGATGAGATGCCTTGGTGCCGATTCCAGGCGACGATCCCACAAGCGACGAACCTAGTGGCGAACCAAAAGCCATTCGCGCGATATCATCGAGCTGCTGTGAGCTTTCAGCGAGCTAGTCCATGTAAACCGTGCTGACTGATTCGTCCTCGTGGATTCGACGAATTGTCTCACCGAGAAGATCCGCCACCGAGAGTTGGCGAATTCGATCGCAGGCTTGACCTTCTGGCGACAACGGAATGGTGTCGGTGATCACCAGCTCATCAAGCACCGACCCTGAAATATTGTCGATCGCCTTCCCTGAGAGTACCGGGTGGGTCGCCAACGCCACGACTTTGCGCGCCCCATGCTCCTTGAGAGCCTCAGCAGCTTTGCACAAGGTCCCCGCTGTATCGACCATGTCATCAATGATCACGCAGGTTCTGTCAGCGACATCGCCGATGATATGCATGACCTGCGCTTGATTGGATTGCGGACGGCGTTTGTCGATAATCGCTAAATCGCTGTCATCAAGTTGCTTGGCCACCGCCCTTGCGCGCACCACACCACCCACGTCAGGGGACACAACCACCTGATTGACGTACTTGCTGCGCCAGATATCGAGTAGTAACAACGGTGAGGCATACACATTATCAACCGGAATATCGAAAAAACCTTGGATCTGTTCGGCATGCACATCAACAGTCAACACACGGTCGACGCCCGCAATGCTCATCATGTTAGCGACAAGCTTGGCGGTGATCGGTACCCGTGCAGAACGCACGCGGCGGTCTTGTCTGGCGTAGCCGTAGTACGGAACAACGGCTGTAATTCGATCTGCTGAGGCACGTCGCATGGCGTCAACCATGACCAGGAGATCCATCAGATTATCGTTGGTCGGTTTACACACAGGTTGGACGATAAAGACATCGCCACCACGCACGTTTTCCTGGATTTCGACCGCGGTTTCCCCATCACTGAAACGGCTTAATTGAAGCTTGCCGATGGGCTGATGCAAATAGGCCGCAATATTCTGCGTCAGACGGGGATTGGCGTTACCGCCAAAGATCATGAGTTTACGCTCTGGCATCGCGGATAATCTAATGCAAACTGGAGGGGCAGCTAAGCAAGCGCTGACCGGATGAGGAATGGCTGGGCCGGGAGGATTCGAACCTCCGAATGCCGGGATCAAAACCCGGTGCCTTAACCGCTTGGCGACGGCCCAACTGCTGACAACCTAAAACAACGCTCAAAAGCGCAAAATCTCGACCAACAAGCTTAGCCGGAAAAATCATAGAGCGGTGATGCATTTCTGCCCTTGACTACATAACCAGTCATTGTGTCGGGTAGTTTGCTGCAAAGTTCCTGTGCCTGCTCTTCTGATTCACACGCAGCAAACACGCAACTGCCTGTACCACTCATTTTAGCGCGTCTCACTCGATGATTCTTACGTAACCATTCAAGCGCCGTGCCCACTTCTGGGTAACGCGGTACCACGATAGGTTCGAACACATTCGTGCTTCGCCCATCCATGAAGTCGCGTATTGTGATCGGACTGGTATTGCGTGTCAATTCCGGTGCGTTGAACAATGTTGCTGTCGACACTTGAACCATCGGATTAATAATCAGATACCACGGTTCGACAGGTGCTACAGGTGTAAGTTTATCGCCAATGCCTTCTGCCCAGCTTGCTTGCCCATAGACAAATACCGGCACATCGGCACTGACAGTGACACCGATTTCTGCAAGTTCCTTGATGCTCAATCCGAGTCGCCAGAATTCATTCAACGCAACCAAGGTGGTCGCGGCATCGGAGCTTCCCCCGCCTAAACCACCACCTGTAGGAATTTGTTTGGTGAGGGTTATATCCGTACCCGCCCGAGTGCCAGAATGCGCCTGCAGTGCCCGCGCAGCACGCACCACCAGATTGTTCTCTGGAGGTACTTCATCAAATTCGGAAATCAGATGAACTTCATTATCTTCACGCACAGAAAACTGCAGAACATCGCAAAGATCGACGAACTGATAAACGGTTTGCAGCGTGTGGTATCCATCGCTACGCCGTCCTGTGACGTGCAAAAATAGATTGATTTTGGCCGGAGCCAACCAGTTGGTGGTCACGTAGTCCTTTTTATCTCAAGTTTGGCGGTATGCAATCGCCCTATTGTACCGTTACTGTCCCGGGATCGCTAATCGTTGAGGGGATTTAACCTCATTCACAGGATTTTTTCCCGGTTCAGTATTTCCATCTGAAGAGGCTAGAACCCATTCTCGCAATTTCAAGCTTACGTTATATGGTCCCCCAGTCGCCGTTATCACAGCGGGCAACTCAAGCCCTTCGCTCTGAGTATAACTAAGGAATCTTGCCCGCCAAGTCAATCCTTCACTATCGCGGTACTGCAATGACTCTATGCGTTCTCGCTCGTCACGTTTAATATTTTTTCCATCACCGGGTAACCCACGAAGCCATTCACTCATCTGGTTCAACGGAATCGGGCGCTCCAGACGTAAGCCCTGCTGCAGGACCCGATCGGCCGAGGGCCCACGTCCAATAACGGAATTTCCTCTGGTCAAAACTGCTTCGTACTCATTACGTTCCAGATTGATGGTCCCCAAACCCAGGGGCGCGACAAGCGTTAGAGACATTGTGTCACCCGCCTCGTTCCAGGCGATTCGTGCACTGATGTTCTCATCGTCAGTCCAGATACCAAGACCACCGCTTACCTTGAACCACTCAAGTGCTTTTAAAGCAGCTTCGCGTTCAGCCAGGTGCTGTTCTGGATCATTGATTGGTGGTTTTGGAGTTGAGTTCGTTTCGCACGCTGTTAACAACAGACCCAAAAACGCAAGTAGGTACAGCCGCAGTTTAGTGTTCACAAACCGGTATTTCATTCAATGTACTTTTGCATCACCTGCAGAATCAATTCATGATCTGGTGTGACTACAAGCGCTTTTTTCCAAACTTGACGTGCCTCTGGCTCGCGACCATCGACCCAGAGTACTTCACCAAGGTGTGCGGCTATTTCACCATCAGGGAACAAGGTATAGGCCTTTTGTAATAGATCGGCTGCTTCAGAATAGTTGCCTTGGCGGTAACGCAACCAACCAAGACTGTCCATGATAGCCGCATCATTGGGTTCAAGCTGGATCGCTTTCTCAAGATACTCCGCAGCTTCATCGAGACGAATATTGTTATCCGCAAAATGGTAACCCAAGGCATTAAGCGCATGAGCATTGTCGGGCTCGAGCTGAATCAAACGAGAGAGGTCTGTCTCAAGCATTGACGGATCGCCTGCCCGATCGGCCGCCAAAGCACGCGCATAGAGAATTTCGGCATTATCTGGAAATCGAGTCAGTCCTTCGCTCAAGACTCGAACTGCCTCTTCGCTATCGCCAGCTTCCTGCAACATACGGCTCTCTGCAGTAATGATGCGCGTCTGAACAGACGGGTCTGGTACTGCTGCTGCCAGTAATTGCAGTTTGTCGCGACCGGCTTCAAGATCTCCGGTAATGCTGAGTAATTCGGCGGCCCGTATCTGAGCCGTCAAGCCAAGCTCACTGTTACCAACGGCATCATAGTAAGTGATCGCTTCAGCATACTCTTGCTGTTGATCACGTATCCGAGCGAGATAAAAGTTGGCCTGATCAGGAAATTCCCCTGTAGCTAACAGCGATTGAAGATAACGATCTGCAGCTTCAATACGGCGTGCATCAAGCGCCAATAAGGAGATAGTGAGTAGCACTTCGCTGTTACCATCAGCCGACTCAAACAATTTTTCGAGTTCTACACCAACATCATCGTAGCGCCCCGCTTCCACCATCAGTTGGGCATAACCTAGACGCATATCCTGGTTTGTTGGGTCGTCAGCCAGTGCCGCTTCAACCGTTGCGAAACCTTCAGAGGGTCGCCCCAGTGCGTTCAGAATTTGCGCACGCAACAAAACGGCAGGACTCAAAGTTGGTTCAATTGCGATCGCCTGATCAACGGCACTCAGAGCCGCTTCTCGATCATTTGACATCAGCCGCAACCGCGCAACACCGAGCGGAAATTGAGCGTCATCTGGAAACTCACCACTCAATGCTTCAAGCACGGTCACACTTTGTTCGATATTCGGTGCACGCTGTAATTCGTTAAGCAGTTGCTGCATTGACTGAGCACGATCTTCAGAGTGCTCAAGCACATATTTCAGTTCGCCGATGGCGTCCAAGGTCTTGTCTTGGGCGAGTAATACCTGGGCGAGAATCTCGTGTGCCTCAATCGATTCAGGTTCGAGATCCTGCCAACGCTTGGCCATGCGTTCGGCCTCTTGCCACTGACGGCCATACACAGCGAGCCTTGACGCTCGATCGGCTACCCGAGGGTCGTTGGTTCGATCAGCGGCCCGAATGTAACCCGTCATGGCCACGTCCAACTGACCGCGTCGCCCAGCAAGCTCGGCGATCATCAATTCGAACATTAATTGACTGTCGCTACTATCCCCTGCACCCTCCACAAGGACACCACTACCAGCGGCGTTTGCATTGGAAGATTCACCGCTTGATTGCGCCAGCGCTATCTTCGGCGCCATCGGAACAGCAGTGCACCCAAATAAAATGAATGGCAATACGGCAGACAGAATCTGACGACTGCTGACCGTACTGAAGAACTCAGGCTTAATGAAACGCAAGCGGTAGGTCATTTTCACTCCTGTCCTTAACGACTCGGTGACGACAACTTAAGTGACGACGGTTTGGGTAAAACAAAAAATCAGAGACCAATATTTGCCGGAAGTTCACAGGTCTCCAAGGGACCTTTTACGAAGCAAAGCGAGGCCCAAACAGACACTTGTACGTAGGTTATATGCAAGTGTAGCTTGCCTGTGTGCTGGAACCGCGATGCAATGCACAGTGAATGCGCGGTTTTACGGCCATATTTGCTAGAATTCAGGCTATGTCCCTCCTCGCGCTAGGCTTAAATCACCACACTGCGCCCGTGGACATTCGCGAGAGAGCCGCTATTGGTGATGATCAGCTATCCGAGGCGCTACTGGCGCTCAAGGATGTCGATGCGGTTAATGAAGCGGCAATTGTCTCCACCTGTAACCGAACGGAAATTTATTGCGGTATGGATGGCAGCGATGCCCGGCCTGTCATCGGCTGGATGCATCACTACCTCAGGCAACCCGATCTGCAACTCGATCCCTATCTGTTTCATCATGCCAATCAGGATGTTGTGCGACATCTGATGCGAGTCTGTAGTGGCCTCGATTCGATGGTACTCGGCGAACCGCAAATTCTTGGTCAAATGAAACAGGCCTATCGAAACGCCGCTGAGGCTGGCACTGTCGGCGCAGAACTCTCACCGCTTTTCCAAAGTGCTTTTTCTGTCGCCAAACAGGTACGTACTGACACGGCTATTGGTGCAAGCCCAGTATCCGTCGCTTTCGCGGCTGTCAGTCTTGCTCGACAAATCTTTGCTGACTTCGGTCGCCATCATGCCTTGCTCATTGGCGCCGGAGAAACAATCCAATTAACAGCCCGACATCTATCCTCTGCCGGGATCAACACGATGACAATTGCCAATCGCAGCGAACAACGAGCCAAGGTGTTAGCAGAGGAAGTCAACGGTCGAGCCATTACGCTTACTGACATACCCAAAGCACTAATTGACGCCGACATCATCATCAGCTCAACCGGCTCGCCATTGCCAATTGTTGGTAAAGGCATGGCTGGTAGTGCGCTCAAAGCACGCAAGTTCAAACCTCAGTTGATGGTAGACATAGCCGTACCTCGTGACATCGAGTCCGAAGTCGCCGAACTTGACGGCATCTTTTTGTATACCGTTGACGATTTGACCGATGTCATTGAGGAAAATCGTCAGTCGCGAAACGTCGCAGCAATAGAAGCCGAAGAAATCGTCAATAGCCAGGTTGATGATTTCATGCGAAAGATTCAGGCACTGGGAGCTAACTCGATGATTCGTGCCTATCGCAGCAAGGTATCAGATATCCAGGCTGAAGCACTTGCCCGTGGCTTGAAACAATTACGAGCTGGAGGTGATCCGGAAACCGTGCTTGAGCATCTTGCGCATACGCTTGGCAACAAACTGATGCATACTCCAACCACTCGATTGCGTGAAGCCGCCGAGACTGATGACCAGACTTTGCTGGCCGCTGCACGAACGCTATTGGACTTACCCGAAAACAAACAATGAAAGCCTCCATTCAAGCGAAGCTTGAAGGTGTCAGTGAACGCCATGAAGAAGTAGCGGCCCTGCTTGGCGAACCGGATACCATCAATAATCAGGATCGATTTCGCGATTTGTCGCGCGAGTATGCGCAACTCGAACCCATCGTCAAAGCGTTTGCAAATTACACAGAGACCAAAGCCGACATTGACAGCGCAACCGAGATGTCAAAGGACAGTGACGCCGAAATACGCGCCATGGCCGAAGAAGAGCTACCAGCACTTAACGAAAAGATTGAGACGCTGGAGCTCGACCTGCAGACCCTGCTGTTACCGCGCGACCCGCGTGATGAGAACAACGCCTTCCTGGAAATTCGAGCTGGCACCGGCGGTGATGAAGCCGCCATCTTTGCTGGAGATCTTTTGCGTATGTATTTACGGTACGCCGAAAACAACGGTTGGCGCAGCGAAATAATCAACGAACGCGCTGGCGATCATGGTGGTTATAAGGAAGTGGTGTGTCGCCTGAGCGGTACCCGAGTATTCTCACGTCTAAAATTTGAATCTGGCGCTCACCGAGTACAACGAGTTCCTGAAACAGAGTCGCAAGGACGTGTGCACACCTCCGCTGCAACCGTTGCCATTCTTCCTGAGGTTGATCAGGTAGAAGAGATCAACATCAACCCGGCAGATATACGTACCGATACGTTTCGGGCCTCCGGTGCTGGTGGACAGCATGTCAACAAAACTGATTCAGCGATTCGCCTGACGCATGAACCAACCGGTATTGTTGTCGAGTGCCAGGACGAGCGATCTCAGCACAAAAATCGAGCGAAAGCCATGGCCTTGTTACAGGCCCGCCTGCTAAATGATGAAGTATCAAAACAACAAGCTGAGGAATCTGAATCACGACGTCTGCAAGTCGGTTCTGGCGACCGATCAGAACGAATACGAACGTATAACTTCCCTCAAGGGCGACTGACCGACCATCGCATCAATCTGACGCTGTATAAACTTGAGGATGTCATGACCGGCAGTCTTGATGAGGTCATTGGCCCTCTAACTGCTGAACACCAGGCCGACTTACTTGCGGAGTTCGGCGACTGAATACGCGTGAGCATTGGTTACGCGACGCCACTGATAAACTTCGCAATCAAGGCCATATCAGTTCGCCGCGACTCGATGCAGAGTTGCTGTTGTGCAAAGTCGCCAACATCTCTCGCACTGAACTCTTCACGCACCCAGAATCCAGCCTGTCGCCGCCACAAACGGAAAAGCTCACATCGATGCTGAACAAGCGCATCGACGGCGTTCCGGTTGCTTACTTACTTGGGCAACGAGAATTCTGGTCGTTTGAACTTGAGGTATCAACCGATGTATTGATCCCGAGAGCGGATACCGAAACATTGGTGAGTGCGGCGCTCGACAGACTGCCATCGGACAAAGAGGACACGATCCTCGAACTTGGCACAGGCAGTGGCGCGATTGCAATAGCACTAGCTAGCGAATGTACGCATCCGATCATCGCAACAGACATCAGCGAACAGGCACTTGCCATCGCCAAGCGTAACGCGCAGCGTCATGTACCGGGACGTATTCAATTCTTGAGCAGTAACTGGCTTTCAGAGATCACAGCGATGGTGTTGAGCGATTCAGAAAAATCATTAAAAGTCTCGATGATTGTGGCTAACCCACCGTATCTCGCTGCCGATGACGAGCACCTGCCTGATCTCCGCTACGAACCACAGGGCGCACTGATTGCGGCAGATGATGGGCTTGCCGATATCCGAACCATCATCACTGATGCGACAAACATACTTCCCGAGGGAGGAATCGTCATGCTCGAACATGGCATGAGTCAGGGTTCGGCTGTACGGGAACTCTTCGCACAACACGGCTACACTTCTATTGAAACTCTCAAAGACTTGGCAAATCTCGAGCGTGTGACACTTGGTCGCCGCTAACAGGCATGGACAGACCGCAATGGCAGCAATAAGCGGGACAAACGACACGAGCAGCAATACCTTTGCCGCCATTGATCTCGGTTCCAATAGTTTTCACATGGTTGTTGCGACTCCTGACGGTGACTCGATTCGAATCATCGACAAGCTCCGAGTGCCGATGCGCCTCGCGGCAGGTCTCGATAAAGACAAGAACATCACCAGTGACACGCACGATCGGGCAATGGATACGTTCTCTCAGTTTGCCCAGCGCTTGCGCGATGTACCCAGAAAGAACATCAGAATCGTTGGCACCAATACCTTACGACGAGCCAGGAATTCCAATGGCTTTATGCGTGAAGCCACTCACCATCTTGGTAAACGTATCGAGATCATTTCCGGGCGTGAAGAAGCTCGACTGATTTACTCGGCCGTTGCTCACTCCTTGCCTGACGCAACAAGACAACGCTTGGTGATTGATATCGGTGGTGGTAGTACCGAGCTCATCATAGGAACCGGTTACAAACCTGCGTTGATGGAAAGTGTCAATGTGGGTTGTGTGAGTTATGCAAGCCGCTTCTTTACCAGTAAAAAATCGCTCGACGCCAATATCGTCAAGGTTGCACAGCTCGAAGCCGAGCTGGAACTACGCCCTCTTGCTAAACAGTACAGGGAATTGGGCTGGACAGAGGTCATCGGTTGTTCAGGAACCATAAAAGCCACCTCTCGCATGCTGTCAGAATTAGGTATCACCGATGGCACCGTCACACGTGATGGCTTGCGACAACTGATGAGACTGATCATCAAGCTAGGTTCGGTCGATGCACTGAAGTTGACGCAGATCAGTCAACATCGCGCCATTGTCATAGTCGGCGGCCTGGTTGTCCTGCGCGCAGTGATGAGAACCTTGAACATCGATACGATACACGCAAGTCAGGTCGCGCTAAGAGAAGGTTTGATCTTCGATATGATCGGCAAGGTCGAACACACTGATATCCAAACTGAAACACTCAGCAATCTGTACGAACGCTTTTTGATCGACAACCAACAAGCTGAACGTGTGGTCAATACCGCCAACAATCTCTTTCATCACGTCAGTGAGCCCTGGGGGCTTGATGAAGAATCAGACCTTGAACTACTTACCTGGGCAGCGAGGCTTCACGAACTGGGCATGGGTATAGCGCACACGCAATACCACAAGCACGGTGCCTACATCATCGAGAACTCAGACCTGCTCGGCTTCACGCTTGCTGAAAAGTCGGCGCTTGCACTTCTTGTGCGTTACCACCGACGCAAAATCGACCAGGACGCCTTCAAGGGGCTACCCGACGCTGAACGCGAACGATTACTTCGCTTACTCAGCCTGCTACGCCTCGCGGCGCTGTTCCATCGGGGCCGTCATGCAGAGACGCTTGATGAGATCAATATCAAGATAAAAGAGGGACAGATAACGGTTATCGCACCACGCGACTGGTTAGAAGAAAATCCGTTGACCTATGCTGAATTGCAAGCGGAAGCCGAGCGGCTAACGCATGTCAATATCAAGCTAAAAGCTGAGAAAACAAAACGCTAGTAAGAAGCTAGTAAGACTAATCGCCCGCTAGCGGACTCTTGTATCGTTCCATGAGTGTTTTCTGCGCTGAAAACGGTTTTTTATCACCAGGCTTAAGGCGTTTGTAACTTCCATCAGCTTGTAGTTGCCAGGAAAACGTGTTGTCACTGAGATACACATCCAGACACTCTTCCTTGATCCGATCCATGGCAGCCCCTTCAAGTGGTACCGCAATCTCTACACGATTGAAAAAATTTCGCGGCATCCAATCAGCACTGCTGATATACAAACACGGATCACCATTCCTGCGAAACCAAAAAACACGAGAATGTTCGAGGAACCTTCCAAGCACTGATACAACGCGAATGTTCTCAGATAAGCCTTTAACACCTGCCTTAAGCATGCAGATACCGCGCACCACAAGCTCCACCTTGACACCTGCCTGGGAAGCCTTGTAGAGCGCATCGATCACACCAGGGTCCACCAATGAATTCATGCGCGCGATAACATGACCCTTACCACCTTTTTGCGCTGTTCGAGTTTCCTCAGCAATTCTCTTAAGGACAAACCGATGCAAGGTAAAAGGCGCTTGCATGGTTTTTTTAAGATTCAGTGTTTTTCCGAGGCCAGTCAGTTGGGTAAACACTTTTTGCACATCGTCTGTAATGGCTCGGTTGTTAGTCAGGAGGCTGACATCGGTGTAGGCCCGTGCTGTGGTTGCGTGGTAATTACCAGTGCCCACATGTGCGTATTTGGCTAGCTTGTTTTTCTCACGACGAACAACAAGCAACATCTTCGCGTGCGTTTTGAAACCAACCACGCCATAAACCACCTGGATTCCCGCTTCCTGCAAGCGCGTAGCCAACGCGATATTCGCTTCCTCATCAAAGCGTGCACGTAGCTCGATAACCACGGTGACGTCTTTTCCAGCACGCGACGCTTCCATCAATGACTGAACAAATAAGGATTGGTTGCCAGTGCGATACAAGGTTTGCTTGATAGCCAACACATCAGGATCATGAGCAGCCTGGCGAACCAGTTCGATCACGGGCCCATAGGATTCATAGGGATGATGAAACAGCAGGGGTGTGCGTAATTTGATCTGGTCAAAAATATTGCTGCCTTCGCCATAAATCGGTTCGACACGTGGTGAGAATGATGGAAATTTCAATTCTGGTCTGTCGATCTGATCTGGGATAGCCATCAGACGATTGAGGTTAACCGGGCCTTTGACACGATAAACATCTATATCATCAAGGAAAAATTGTCGCTGTAGATATTTAATGATGCGTGGTGGGCAATTTGACGCAACCTCAAGCCGCACGGCTTGACCAAAATTACGTTGCACCAGTTCACTCTCCAATGCGCGACGCAGGTTGGCTACCTCCTCCTCCGACACATACAAATCACTGTTGCGAGTGACCTTGAACTGATACACGCCCAAAGCCCTCATTCCATTAAACAAGGTGTCTATTTGCGAATGCACGATCGAAGATAGAAAAACAAAGCCATGCTGCACTCCGCAAATCGAGGGTGGCACTTGAATGACTCTCGGCAGTGATCGCGGTGCGCGCAGCAGCGCAAACCCTGAATCACGACCAAACGCATCAACACCTTCAAGATCGATAATGAAATTCAGACTTTTATTAGTCAATCGGGGAAACGGATGAGCTGGATCAAGGCCAAGTGGACTTAAAACAGGCGCGATATCTTTCTTGAAGTAATCACGAACCCAGTCGATCATCTCTTCATCCCAATTATCACGGAAGAAAAAACGAACACCCTGCTCACTTAATTCAGGAATCAATTCATTGTTGAGCACTTGATATTGTTGCTGAACAAATTTGTGCGCCTTGATGGTGATGGCGTTAAGTTGTTGTGTCGGCGACAAACCATCGACACCCGCACCTTCAACTCCACCCAGTATTTTTTGCTTGATGCCCGCAACCCGAATCTCAAAAAATTCATCGAGGTTGCTGCTCGAGATACACAAAAATCGCAGGCGTTCCAGCAACGGCAAAGATGTGTCTCGGGCAAGCGCCAAGACGCGTTCATTGAATGCAAGAAAACTCAGTTCTCGATTGGATACTGGAATTTCTTCGTTAAAAATTCGTTTGCCAAACTTTAATCGTCGGCTAGAGCCAGGCGCAGGCTTACGACCGCTTGAGCGGTGTTTGCTGTCTTTGCGATCTTTGTTTCCTTTATTACTTGTCATGAAATCACTTAACCAGCATTGGGCCGATAACCGTGCTCTTCCAGAAACCGTGTGGCACTGGAATCAAGGTCTGGAAAAAAAGCACTGAACGGCGCATCAAGCGCTCGAGCCAATGGTTCGAGTTCGTCGATTGTCATGGCAAGCTTGGCAAATCGCGGCGATCGACGTGAAAGTCTGCCGAGCGTGACGGCAATTGCTTCAAGCTCCACATTGCTTTCAAGTACCTGTTCATTGTGCAGAAATCGCATAAACCGCGCCAGAGCCTCGGGTATGTGAGCATCGTGTTCACCTATGGCCTCCTGCACGGCCTTTGCGTGTTGATCCAACGCTAGGCTACTGAATTTGCTCCAGTTTACGGCCAACCAGTGATCAAACATGACATCTACCACAATGCCAGAAACCCGTCGCCTGTCCGCACCCAGGCTGATTTTGGCGGGTTTGAGTGCCACGTGGGCGTCAGTAAACGCATCCATTCGCCTGTGCAAGCGAATACCCACTTCAATGCCACGAGGGAATCGACCAAGGTCACTGCCACGGACAAAATCACCACAAAACTGACCGGTTATCAGCGCTGCATCATTAAAACCGAAAAGTGAATGAGCGAGAAAGTTCACGCGCCAGGGCCCCTGTCATTGATCAACAAAGAGAACTATACCGACAAGCGCCGTCGCCTGCGCTTGGCCAGCCAAGGTATGCTGTACCAATGGATCCATCACCAGACAATCGTTACAGTCGCCACCTCACGCTGCCGCAAATCGGTGTTGAAGGGCAAGAGAAAATCGCCAACAGTCATGTCTTGATTGTTGGGCTTGGCGGGCTAGGCTCACCTGCCGCCCTGTATCTTGCCGCTGCAGGTGTCGGACACTTGAGCTTCGCCGATTTCGACACAGTAGAAGTCTCCAACCTGCAACGACAGGTCGCCCACAATTTGTCACGCGTTGGTGAATTAAAAACACATTCTGCTCGGCAAGCCTGTCTTGAGATCAATCCAGATATCAAAATCGACACTATCGATCATGGTCTTGAAACTGAAGACCTTGAAAAACTCGTTCCCACATGCACTGTCGTACTCGATTGCAGCGACAACTTCCCCACCCGCTTTGCCGTTAACGCAGCCTGTGTCAAGCACAAGATTCCATTGGTAACAGGCGCTGCCATTCGTTTCGACGGACAAATCAGCGTTATCGACTCACGCCAAGTTGATTCACCTTGCTATCGTTGTTTGTACTCAGAAGGCGATGAGACAGCTGACACCTGCGTACAAGCGGGGATTCTTGGTCCGGTGGTGGGTATGGTCGGTTGCGTGCAAGCTATCGAAACACTGAAACTAATCACCGGTATCGGTTCAAGCCTGGCTGGAAGACTCGTCCTGTTTGACGGTCTGTCGATGGAGTGGCATGAAATCGCGCTGAAGAAAAGTGCTAGCTGTCCGGTTTGTCAATGATGTGTGGTGTTATCACTTTCATCGGGTAAACCTTTGAACAAGCCCATGACATCAACGGCATCGTAGGTATACTCCGCATCGCAGAATTCACAGGTAATCTCAACCTTACCTTGTTCATCCAGGATACTTTGGACTTCTTCGACACCGAGACCAAGCAACATGCTACTGGTGCGCTCTCGCGAGCAAGCACAATGGAAACGAACATCGCTCTTGTCAAACACCCTGACCTGCTCTTCGTGATAAAGACGTGTCAGTAAGCTTTCCGCTTCAAGCTCACATAATTCTTGAGGTTCAACCGTAGCCGTCAGTATCGAAGCACGTTGCCAGCCATCAAGATCCTGACTGACCCTTTCGTGTGCTGGCAGCTTTTGTATCAGGATGCCTGCAGCGGTTTTATCTGAAACCGCAAGCACAAGTTCGGTTGGTAACTGTTCACTGGTCGTAAAGTAATGCTTTAGCGAATCACTCAACTGTTTGCCTTCAAGCGGCACGATGCCTTGATAAGGCTCACCCTTCTCTTCAGCCTCTATGGAGATGATCATTCGCGCATTTTCACCAAACTGCGTTTGCAGATCATCATCGAGTGGCTCTTCTTTCCATCGGGCCAGGCCCCGCATATCTCCAGAGCGCGTCACCTGCACGACAAGCAGATGCACAGGTCCGTCACCGCGTACCTGAAGCGTCATTTTGCCGTTGAACTTGATGGTGCCAGCCAACAAGCTTGCTGCCACAAATGCTTCGCCCAGCACTTTTTTCACACGCGGCGGATAGTCAGTGCGCGCCGTGGCCTCGGCCCAAGTGGTATCAAGATGCACGAGCTGACCACGCACATCGCAGGACTCGATCAGAAAACGTTGTAGCTTGTCTGGTTGGCGCATCGGAGCGGAATCTGTAAACACAATCTGGTCAATGTTGCGGACATTGTACGGATTTACAAGTCCGACCGATCAAGGCAACGATACAAAGATTGGCCAATCAGCGGCGTGAGATACATTGGAATCTGATAGCAGGCAATAAATAACAGCAATGGTTCAGTCACACTGTACGGCAAGGCTGCCAGGAACAAGGCAATGTTGCGATTACCGTTCAACACCCCATATGTAACGCTCGGTCGCTTTAGCAATCGTGCCAAGACGACACCTAGAAGTTGCATGCCAACGTTTATAACAACAGCGACGAGCAACATCTGCACAATCACTATAAAAGTTGATGTTGGATGGTGCACGGCTGACATCAAGCCGATAACCATCAGGGCAAGCAGTATCGCCGCGACGCCATCGAGTTCCTGCTGATATTTATTGAGTGAGGTAAATTTTTTTTGCACAGCAAAGGCCGCAAGCATGGCAACCACGATAATCAGCAACAACTTGACTATTGAGCTCAAGACTGCCAAGTGGGATTCACCTGGCAACAATAATGACAACACAGGTATGGAGGTCAATGGCATCAGGATTGTTCCGACAGTCAGCCAACGCAAGGCCAACGGCCCATCGCCACCCATCAGTAAAACCAGATTAGGCCCACCTGATATTGGCGCGGCAGCCGCAACCAACACAGCTGCCATACACCAGAGCACCGGTATTCCTATCTGATATAGAACGATATATAAAATGATCGGTAAAACAAGTTGTGCGATCAGTACACCAACGATCAATCGCGGATTCTTGAGAAAGTCAAATCGCGTACGCAAGGAATGAGTTGATACCCCCGCATCAGCTATGCGAAGCCACGCGACAAACAACAGTACGGCAATGAGATACGGGATGGCTGCCCGCATTGGAGCGGCGAGCGCTGGTAACAAAAAACCCGCCAGCAGTCCGGCCGGCAAAACCCATCGCCCGTGCCTGCCACAAAAAGCGAGAGCGTTTGGGATCAAGCCTTGAGTTTATCGCGTAGCAGCTGGTTCAGCTGTGCTGGATTCGCCTTACCGCGTGAAGCCTTCATCACAGCGCCAACAAAGAACGACAGAAGCTTCTCCTTGCCAGCACGGTACTCTTCAACTTGTGACGGGTTAGCTGCGATCACTTCATCAATCATCGCTTCTATTGCGCCTGTATCAGTAATCTGCTTCAGTCCTTTGGCTTCTATGATGCTGTCGGCATCTCCTTCGCCATTCCACATTGCGTCGAACACCTCTTTACCGATCTTGCCAGAGATTGTGTTGTCGTTAACGCGGGACACCAGCAATGATAAGGCGTCGGCCTTAACAGGTGATTCTTCAAGCTCCATATTTTCTTTGTTAAGACGCCCGAATAATTCACCTAGCACCCAGTTGGCAGCCAGGCGTGCCGGATACTTGTGCGCATCGAGCATTGATTCGAAATAATCCGCCGTCGCTCGCTCGGTAGTCAAGGCAGCTGCATCAGCCTCAGGTAACTCGAAGGCATCAATGAATCGCTGACGACGAACCTCCGGCAACTCTGGCAACGAGGTCCGAACCGATTCAATAAAACTGTCATCGATAACCAGTGGTGGCAAATCGGGATCAGGAAAATAACGATAGTCGTTCGCTTCTTCCTTACTGCGCATCGAACGGGTTTCATCTTTATCGGCGTCATATAGACGCGTTTCCTGGACAACGGTGCCGCCACTTTCCAACACATCCATCTGTCGTTCCACTTCAAAGAGTATTGCCCGCTCGAGAAAACGAAATGAATTGAGATTTTTGATTTCTGCACGCGTACCAAATTCTTTTTCGCCTTTAGGTCTCAGCGACACGTTGGCATCACAGCGAAAAGAGCCTTCCTGCATATTGCCATCACAGATATCAATGTAGCGAACCAGCGCATGAATATACCGAGCGTAGGCAACGGCTTCAGCAGCACTTCGCATATCAGGTTCAGAGACAATCTCGAGTAGCGGTGTACCGGCACGGTTAAGATCAATGCCAGTCTCTCCGGGGAATAAATCATGTACTGACTTACCCGCATCCTCTTCAAGATGAGCACGAGTGACGCCAATCGTCTTTTGCTCATCACCCACTGTTATGGTGACTTTTCCCATCCCAACGATCGGTAATGCCATCTGAGATATCTGGTAGCCCTTGGGCAAGTCAGGATAAAAATAATTCTTGCGAGCGAATACGGAAGTCTTGCCAATTTCCGCATCGGTTGCCAATGCAAAACGCACAGCCATCTTGACGACTTCGCGATTGACCACTGGCAATACACCGGGCAAGCCAAGGTCTACCGCGCAAGCTTGTGTGTTTGGCTCAGCGCCAAAATCGGTTGAAGCACCAGAGAAGATCTTCGTGGCAGTATCAAGCTGCGCATGAATCTCGAGGCCAATGACTGTTTCCCAGGACATAATCAGACAGGATCTCTTCAGGAAAAATCGACTGGCATTTGTTGATGCCAGTCAGAATTAAGTTGGTATTGATGCGCAATGTTCAACAAGTGCGCCTCTTGTTGCGCCGGACCGACAAGCTGCAGCCCAACCGGTAAGCCTTCAACAAATCCACAAGGCAATGACATCGCAGGCAATCCACACAGGTTTGCCGACACGGTGAACAGATCATTCAGGTACATAGCGACAGGATCATCAAGCTTGTCGCCACGGGCAAAAGCTGTGGTGGGTGTCGTTGGCCCGGCAATGACGTCAACTTCCTTGAACGCCTCGGTAAAGTCATCGCTGATCAGTTGGCGTACTTGCTGAGCTTTCAAGTAATACGCATCGTAGTATCCAGCCGATAAAGCATAGGTACCGATCAGGATGCGTCGTTTGACTTCATTACCAAACCCCGTACCGCGTGAGCGCTTGTACAAATCTTCCAAGTCCACAGGGTTATCGCAGCGATAACCAAATCTCACACCATCAAAACGCGACAGGTTGCTCGAGGCCTCAGCAGGCGCAACCACATAGTAGGCTGGAATGCATAGCCCCTGATTGGGCAGTGATACCTCAACCAGCGTCGCACCAAGCTTTTCATATTCTGCTAATGCAGCCCGAACGGCATCGGCGATACCATCATCAAGACCTTCGGAGAAATATTCACGCGGTACTCCAATACGCAGCCCGGCAATATCATCGGTAAGTTGAGACGAGTAATTTGGTACGGCTTCGCGACTGCTGGTTGAATCGCGCTCATCGAATCCGGCCATAGCTTGCAACATCAACGCACAATCCTCAGCAGTGCGCGCCAATGGCCCACCCTGATCAAGACTTGAAGCAAACGCAATCATGCCGTAGCGCGATACACGACCATAAGTGGGTTTGATACCAGTCAAGCCACAAAAAGCAGCCGGTTGCCGAATAGACCCACCCGTATCAGTTCCAGTTGCTGCTGCCGCCAGCCCTGCAGCAACCACAGCCGCACTGCCGCCAGAAGAACCGCCCGGAACCCGATCAAGCTGCCATGGATTGGCCACCGATCCAAAATGACTGTTCTCATTGGAAGACCCCATGGCAAATTCGTCCATATTGGCCTTACCTAAAACAACAACACCAGCGTCCTTGAATTTGGTAACCACTGTCGCGTCATAGGGTGCAACAAAATTGTGCAGCATGCGTGATGCACAGGTGGTCAGCAGGCCTTTGGTACAAAAGATATCCTTGTGCGCGATCGGCACTCCCGTTAGTGGCCCCGCATTACCCGCTGCAATAACGGCATCCGCAGCATCAGCTGCCGCACGCGCGCCATCACCATCCACAGTGATATACCCATTTACGGTACCGTTATGTTTATCGATACGCGCGAGGTAATGCTCAGTCAACTCACGTGAAGACACCTCTTTGCTGTGCAGCAATGACGATAAGGTACTGACACTCTGTTGGTGCATCGTCGCCATCACTCGATCACTCGCGGTACAAGAAAGTAACCATCAGCAACTTTTGGCGA
>CAZQOI010000024.1:8054-38408 GCA_964594905.1 uncultured Granulosicoccaceae bacterium | reverse complement strand
ATCAGATCGGGTTGGGAGATGACCATGTTGCCTAGTCTACAATGTCAAACGGGCCTACTAATGCAGTATTTGCGCCGTCAGACCCGGCGTTGGCCTGTCTCGGCAAGCTGTCAATATCGGGCAGCTGCGTCGGTTCGGCAAGGCTAGAGGTTGGCACGATTGTACGTAGCGCGTCCTTTACGTTATCGACACGCTCGCCATCGAAGTATAGATGCAGGTCAGGCAAGTTGGGTTTTATTACCTCACCAGTACTATCAGTATCGGGGAAGAGACCGAGCTGAGCGGTACGGAGATCGTCGTATTTGGCCCGACTGTAGTAGTCAGCCGACTCAGGATCTCGCAGGATGGTCGGGTGCAGGAACACCATCAGATTACGCTTGCTCTTGCTGGTGGTGCGGTATCGAAACAGGCTGCCGAGTAATGGGATATCGCCGAGCAAAGGCACCTTGTCGCGGGTGTCGTTGATCTGATCATCAATCAGACCACCCAAAACAAGGGTTTGGCCGTCTTCGACCAGCACTGTGGTTTTGATTCTTCGAGTGTTGGTGGTGATATCAGAGGCACCGGTTACCGCTGTGTTACTAACATCGGAAACTTCCTGCTCGATGTCCATCTTGATGTTGTTACCTTCGTTGATCTGTGGCCGAACCTTAAGGCTGATACCGATATCCTGTCTTTCGATTGTCTGGAAGGGGTTGTTGTTTGCGGTTGATAACTGCTGACCGGTAACAAACGGTACGTTTTGACCAACAACGATTTCCGCTTCCTGGTTATCCATTGTGACAAGCGTTGGCGTGGACAGAATGTTGTTATCAGAATCGGATGCAATCGCTGATAACAAGATGCCGAAATCGATTCCATCTGAACCAAAGCGTCCCAGTACCAATGACAGTCCGCTACCGAGTGCTGCGCCACCACTGGCAATGGTTGCCGCCAGCTGTTGGGTTGCGCCACCAAGGTTGGTGAAGGCCGCCGGGCGATTTTCGTTGGTGCCATCGACAGCGAAGTTAACGCCAAGTTGCGCGCTATTGCTGGCTGAGAGTTCTGCGATGATGGCTTCAACAAGCACCTGTGCACGGCGGATATCGAGTTGTTCGATGACCGCAAGAATGCTGCGCATCTCATCAGGTGGCGCTGTGATGATCAGTGCGTTGGTGTCTTCGTCGGCCTGAATATCAACATTTGGACGATCGTTTTGTTGTGTTGCTCGTCTGACCAAGGAGGCTGTTGGTACTTGTGGGACCGGAACACCATTGGCATCAACTGTGGGCGCTGATGCTGCTTGGGCAGTGTTTCCGTCATCGCCTTCGCTGCTTGTACCAATTTGTGCTTGTCCTGCAGATACACCAGTCAAAATCGCGAGAAGGTCAGGTGCATTGGCGTATCGTAGGTAGATGACGCGTGTGTTACCACCAGAGGGTACGGGCGTATCGAGGTTGACGATCAGGCCGCGCGTTCGCACTCGTGCAGCTTGATCGCCACTTAACAAGATACTGTTGGTTCTTTCATCAGCGGCGAAACGCACCGAACCTGGAGTGCCATCAACCTGACCGGCTCGGCTCTGCAGAGACTGCAATATGCGAATGATTTCGCTGGCAGAGGCATGGCGTAGCTGCACGACTTCGACTTCGTCGTTATCGGGTCGGTCGATGCCGTTGATGATGGTAATCAGTCGTCCGATGTTCGACGCGCGATCAGTGACAATCAAGGTATTGGTTGCGGCATAAGCAGCAAGGTGGCCTTGTTGAGGCACCAAGGGGCGCAGGATGGGCACTAATTGCGCTGCTGGGACATTCTCTACTTTGATAACTTGCGTGACCAGCTGATCGGAGTTGCCGGTTTCGGCGTCGTAAGCAGGCACTGGACCCTGTTTGGCGTTGACATCAGGCACGATTTTGATCAGATCGCCACTGGGAACAGCGGAATATCCATGTACCTGTAAAACCGACAGGAACGTCTCATAGAGCTCGTCGCTGTTCAGTGGCTTTGAGGAGATGACAGTCACTCGCGCCTTGACGCGAGGATCAACGACAAAGTTTCTACCTGACTGACGCGAGACTGTCTGGATCAGGGAATGGATATCGGCATTTTTCAGGTTCAGGGTAAACGTACCCTCCTGAGCCAGGGACGACTGCGATAGCAGCACGCCAACGCTGAAAAGCGCGACAAAAGCAGCATTGCCAAACCATCGATTTATCATAGCCATGATTGTTTCATGCACACTCTAGAGAAAGTGTAGTTGTTCATTGCGCAAGGGATATGCTGATTGGTAATTCGATACCATCTCGCAGGATGGTGACTTCAAGGTTTTGCGCTTTAACGGCGTTCCGAAGAGCGCGAATACCCTGTTTTTGACTGTTTAACTGAATGTTGTTAACACGTGTTATTACATCACCTGCAACGATGCCTTGGGCTTCGAGTATTTCCGGGTTTTGCTTTGGCGTAATGCGATAACCAACGAGTTTTCCGTTTTCCTGATAGGGCTCAGCCGACACAATACGACCGAGCATTGCAGGGTTACGTGCCAAGGTGTCACGTAGCTCGCCAGGGTTAGTTGGGAGCTCCAGTGGTTGGCTAAGATCCTGACCATTGTTGCCTGCTTGTGCACTATTGGTCGGTTGAGCGTTTTCAACAGGACGCAGAGCAATCGGTGTGACATTTTCAGGTAGTGGCAACTTTTCAAGCTTGCCACGGTTGCGTAGCACTACGTGATCGGCATGCACCTCGACAAGTGTGACTTCGTTGCTGATCTTATCGCCTATACCGTAGGCATTCTGCTCACCTGAGCCTGCGCTGATGATCGCGATGGCTTGCTCAGCGGGTGTGAAGGCAAATACGCCAGAGAGTTGCAGGTTTAGTTTGGTTTCGCTAACCGGTGCCGCGACTTCCTTCTTAGGCGCTTCAACGACTTTTTGGGTGACATCACCAAATATGTGGACGGAGGCGATCACGCGGGCGAGCTCAGGAGTCGTCGGTGCATCTCGTGACGCGCTGTTCGCGGAAGCGGTGACTGGTGGCAGCGGAGCTCGTTCTGCTGCTGGCAATAGTTTTATAGTTAGCAAGGCCAGAGCTACGCCAATGCCTGCAACCAGAATTGTGTTGGCCCAACGAGGCAGGCGCGCAGACGAGCCAACGCCGGCTTTGCTTGCCAGAGTCTTTGCGCCAACGGCTGCTGAAGCAGTCGCACTCATAATGATCAGTCCTTAAATAGAGAGCAGGTTGTTGATCGGCCATTGCCCAGCACTATAAGTCCGAAGGTGCGAGGCGGCCGCAGAGTTTACCTGCGAGATGGGTAAGCTCGTCAACGAATCAATATTGACGCCAATTGCACAGCGAAATTCCCGCCAATTACGTGACAGGTTGTTAGGACCCTGTTATAGATGGGTTTCGGCCGTTTTGCCTACTAAATTGACGGTAAGGTACCGATTATCAGACGCTTGTGCGGATGACATTACAGTTAACTTTAGCGCTAACTGATAAAAATACTGTGTCTGCCGCAGAGATTCTGCGGCAGATCGAAGGTGTTGTTACACCATGTCCTTCAGGTTTTTCAGTGGCAGAACTTTGACGACCTTGCTAGCAGGCTTCGCCTTGAACATCTGTTCTTCACCAGTGAAAGGGTTGATGCCTTTGCGAGCTTTTGTCGCAGGCTTCTTGCGAACTTTGATCTTGAAAAGACCAGGTACGCTGAACATGCCTGGGCCACGTGGCTTCAGGTTGTCTTGAATCAGATCAGCAAGAGCATCGAACACTGATGCAACTTCTTTGCGGCTGAGTTCAGTTGTGTCGGCAATCGACGTCATGATTTCCGATTTTGTAGGTGGCTTCTTACCGGCAGCTACTGCTGCGCGTTTCTTAGCTGAACCTTTCTTTTTACCAGCTGCTTTTTTCTTGGTGGCGCGTTTTTTTGCGGCCATGGTGTATCCCCTATAAATAAAAAAATGATGGTTAGCGATGCAACAAACGTTATGTATAAAACGTGTGCCGTTCTTACCCCGTTAGCAATTGCGCGCGAAACTTAACATAAAACTATTCGCGCGCCTTAGGCTTATAGAAGAAAAATCGTAAAAATAACTGTATTTACAGTAAAAATATAAATACAGATGCAAAAAAGGCTGTTTTTTGCGGGATTTTTGATCAATCGGGTTTTAGATTCCGAAAATATTTTGCAAACTTCCAATCAGGAATATGCGTATTGCAAAGAGTCCTATGATGGTCAGAAACACCGATAAATCCAGTCCTCCGATGGGTGGCAGGATATTGCGAATAGGTCTGACAACGGGTTCTGTAATCGGGCTTAACAGACCGTGAATTGGATGGTAGGCACCTTGTGGGATCCAGCTGAGAATCGCTTGCAGAATGAGTGCAAAGATAAACACATTAAATAGCTGATGAATGACATCGAGTAGGCCAACAATCAGTAGTGTCGCCATTGATGCCCGTGCCGGGTCAATCCCAGCACCCATAGCTGCCACAGTACCGAGGCCAAGTGCTTTGAATATCAACAGTTTGAGTACCAATACGGCGAAGCACAGCACTAATGAGGCAGTGTCGTATTGACGGATACTAGGAATTACGCGGCGCATTGGAATAAGCACTGGATTAGTCAGCTTGACAATCATTTGCGAGAAAGGGTTTTGATAGTCAGAGCGCATCCACTGCATGACAAAACGCACAGCGACAATCGTCGCGTACAAATTGAACAGTATTCCAAGGATGAAGCCGATGGCACTTTGCGCGGGGTTCAGCATCAATCAGCTCCGTTTTTTCCTGGTTCAGGGGCCAAATCATCGCCGAGTTCCACGGCGCGTTGCATGGCAGCTTGCATTGCTTGAGCAATGATAGACGGTGTGTCGGATTCGTTGAAGACATTGAGCGCAGCCGCAGTCGTACCGCCTTTGGATGTCACGTTTTCTCTTAACGTCGCTGGGCTATCGCTTCCGGCTCTAGCCATACTGGCAGCACCAAAGGCAGTTTCCTTGGCAAACGCTTCAGCGGTTTCTTTGTCGAGTCCAAGTTTGATTCCGGTGGCCGTCATGTGTTCGATAAGATAGAAAAAATAGGCTGGACCGCTCCCAGACAAGGCAGTAATTGCATCGAGTTCGGCTTCGGCTTTTACCCAGCTGGTAACGCCTGCTGTCTGCAACAGATCCTCTGCAGCCTGTTTGTCGGTCGCTTGACAATTATCTGTTGCAAATAGAGCTGTAGCGCCAAGTCCGAGTAAGGCTGGGGTATTTGGCATGCAGCGCACAATCGGTATTGAGCCGAGCCAGGTTTGCATGCTGGAACAGCGAACACCAGCCGCTACTGAAACGACAAGCTTTGCTTGTTGCTTCGCCTCTTTGATGTCTTTACAGACGACTTCGACAATGTGTGGTTTGACAGCGAGAACTACACCGGCTTCTTCGGCGTTCTGATCGAGCGCCTCGCCAATGCTTGATGCGGTATTGACCTTGAAGCGTTCTACCGCTCGGGCGAGAGTGGAGGAATCCGGGTCAACTACCTGAATGCTGCTTGGCGGGTTGCCAGCGCTTATCAGCCCACCGATAAGGCTGCTGGCCATATTGCCGGCACCAACGAAAATCCATTGCATCAGCTGGCGACGCGCTTGCGTTTGTCATCAAGTGATGCGAGCAATCTATCAAACGCATCAGCAAACGACTTGATGCCATCGGCTTCCAGGGTATCGGTAATGTCACCTAACTGAACGCCAAGATCAGCCAGATCGGAGATGCTTTTGTGTGCTTGCGCCAAACCTTGCAGCAAGCGCGCTTCAGCGACGCCATGGTCGCGAAAAGCGTCCATGGTTTTTGGCGGAAGGGTATTAACGGTGTCGGGACCAATCAATTCCTCCACATAAAGGACATCTGAATAGTCAGGGTTTTTGGTTCCTGTGCTTGCCCACAGCAGGCGTTGAGGGCGCGCGCCTTTGTCGCGGAGTTTCGAGAATTGCTCACTTCCGAACAGGTTAACGAAGTGACCATACGCGACTTTGGCGTTAGCTATGGCGATCTTGCCTTTCAAGGCTTGCGCCTCTGGCGTACCCAGATCGTCGAGGGCTGCATCGACGCTACTGTCGACGCGACTGACGAAAAAACTTGCGACTGAGGCTATGTTGTCAATTGGCTCGCCTTCTTTAAGTCGATGTTCCAGACCGCGAATATAGGCCTGAGCGATCTCGCGGTAACGATTGATTGAAAACAACAAGGTGACATTGACGTTAACTCCAGCCGCCGTCAGCACCTCAAAGGCCGTGACACCGGCTTTGGTGCCAGGCACCTTGATCATCAGATTAGGCCGCTGCACACGTGCATTGAGATCAAGGCCCATGGCAATGGTGCCTTCAGCATCGTCAGCGAGATCGGGTGTGACCTCGAGGCTTACCATGCCATCGACGCCGTCTGTTTCCTTATAGGTGTCGGCAAAGGCATCGGCTGCTGCCTGAATATCTTCGATGGCTAAATGATTGAACAGCTCGAGCTGGCTGATATTCGGTTCGGCACTGATGACCTTGGCGATGGTTTCGTCGTATTCGGTGGTTTTTGCTATTGCTTGTTCGAAGATCGCGGGGTTTGATGTCAAACCCATGATCTTGTCATTTTTGATCAATGCCTGAAGTTCACCGTCGAGCAGACTCTTTTGTATGTAGTCGAGCCAAAGGCTCTGCCCTTTGTCGTACGCATCGGCTAGTGGGTTGCCCATGATGAATCCCTTGTGTGTTTGTCACAAGTCTAACAAGTTTGTGTTCAATCCCGCGAACCAAATATAGCGGTGCCGATACGAACGATAGTTGCACCCTCAGCAATTGCTGCTTCTAAATCTCCGCTCATACCGATGGATAAGGTGTCGAGTGTTGGATGAACACTCTTTACGCTGTCGAAGATTTCCCCGAGACGCTGAAAAACCTCTCGTTGTGCTGCAAGATTTTCACGCGGGGCGGGAATCGCCATCAGACCACGAAGTTTTATCCCGGGCATGTCTGAACAGATGTTCGCCAAGGTGATTGTGTCCTCAGGCGAGATACCCGCTTTGGTCGATTCATTATCGATGTTGATTTGCAGGCAGATATTCAGTGGTGGTAATTCGGCAGGGCGTTGCGCAGAGAGTCGGGTTGCGATCTTTTCGCGATCAACGCCATGAGCCCAATCAAAGTGGCGCGCGATGTCGGTGGTTTTTCTGGATTGGATTGCGCCGATAAAGTGCCAGGAAACCTGGGGATCGTTAATGAGTTGGATTTTCTCGATCGCTTCATCGAGATAGTTTTCGCCAAAGGATTTCTGGCCAGCAGCGATTGCCTCATGGATTGCGGAGACAGGTTTTGTTTTAGACACCGCCAGTAACTCGATGCTGCTGGGATCGCGGTTGTAACGCTCCGCATATCGGTGGATTTCCGCCTGAACGTTGCCCAGCTGTGTGGGAACAGAAATTGCCGATTGGTTCACGTAATAGGGTCCTTAATGTCGACTCTGTCGGTTGTTTCTTGCCGTATCCGGTGAACACCCTAACAAAACCCGGGCGCTTGCCGACATCTTTGTCAGCACACAACCGAAGGGAAAGTTTGATGGATATCGCTCAGCTTTTAACGTTCAGCGTTAAAAATGGTGCCTCGGATATGCACCTGTCTGCAGGTCTGCCACCAATGATACGCGTCGATGGCGACATGCGTCGGGTCAATGTACCTGCGCTAGATCATGCAGCTGTACAAGCCATGGTGTACGACATCATGAACGACAAGCAACGCAAAGACTTTGAAGAACGGCTTGAGACTGACTTTTCTTTCGAAATTCCAGATACCGCGCGTTTTCGTGTAAACGCGTTTAACCAGAATCGTGGTTGCGGTGCAGTATTTCGTACCATCCCAACTGAAATTCTGACACTTGAGCAGCTTGGCGCTCCGAAAATTTTCCAGGAAATCGCTGCATTCCCACGTGGCATCGTTTTGGTCACAGGGCCAACCGGTTCTGGTAAGTCGACAACACTTGCCGGCATGATGGATTACAAGAATGAGTCTGAGCTTGGTCATATCCTGACTATCGAAGATCCTATCGAATTTGTTCACGAGAGCAAGAAGTGTCTGATCAATCAGCGTGAAGTTCATCGCGATACCTTCGGTTTCAGTGAAGCACTGCGTTCAGCCTTGCGTGAAGATCCAGACGTTATTCTGGTTGGTGAAATGCGAGATATGGAAACCATATCGCTTGCACTCACAGCGGCCGAAACCGGTCACCTGGTTTTCGGTACCTTGCATACAAGTTCAGCTGCAAAAACTGTTGACCGTATTGTTGATGTGTTTCCAGCAGGTGAAAAACCAATGGTTCGATCAATGCTGTCTGAATCATTACGTGCGGTTATCTCGCAAACATTGATGAAGAAGCAGGGCGGTGGTCGAGTCGCTGCTCATGAAATCATGATCGGTACACCTGCGATTCGAAACCTGATTCGTGAAGACAAGGTGGCACAGATGTATTCAGCCATCCAGACAGGTCAGGCGACCGGTATGCAGACTCTAGATCAGAACCTGAAAGAGCTGGTTGCTCGGGGTGTTGTGGACCTTGCAGAAGCGCGCAAGAAAGCACAGAACCCTGACTCGATAATGTAAGACCGATTACTCGATAACTTACTAACCACGAGAGAACGCTATGGATCTCAAAGTCGCAAAGCGCTTTATGGATGAGTTGCTTGTAAGCCTTTATAAGAAAGGTGGCTCTGACCTTTTTATCATTGCCGGTGCAGCACCGGCAATGCGTATCCATGGCAAAGTGACCCCGGTCATGGACAAGAAGCTGACCGCCGAGCATACGCTGGCGTTGGCTCAATGCCTGATGACCGATGCTGAGCGTGCTGAGTTCAAACAATCCAAGGAGTGCAATTTCGCGATTGCGCTGCCGGATATTTCGCGCTTTCGTGTTAACGCACTTGTGCAACGGGGTAGTGCAGGACTTGTGGTTCGAATCATACCAAACGACATCCCGTCGTTTAGTGATCTTAGTATGCCGGATGTGCTGTCGCAGATCGCGATGACCAAACGTGGACTGGTTATTTTTGTCGGTGGTACCGGCTCTGGTAAGTCAACCAGTCTCGCCGCGATGATCGATTACCGTAACGAGAATTCCAATGGTCATATCATCACGATCGAGGATCCGGTTGAATTTGTCCATCATCACAAAGGATGTATCGTCACCCAGCGTGAAGTAGGCACAGATACAGATTCATTCGAGATTGCTCTGAAAAATACTCTGCGTCAGGCACCGGACGTCATTCTGATTGGTGAGATACGTGATCAGAAAACGATGGAGCATGCAATAGCGTTTGCTGAAACGGGTCATTTATGCTTGGCAACGCTGCACGCTAATAACACCAACCAGGCGCTTGATCGAATTATCAACTTCTTCCCGGAAGCACGGCATAAGCAGTTGCTACTTGATTTGTCATTGAACACGAAAGCCTTTATCTCACAACGCTTATTGCCTACGCCAAGTGGCAAAGGCCGACGAGCGGCTGTAGAAGTACTGCTGAACACGCCATTGATGTCTGACCTGATCATGAAAGGTGAGGTACATGAGATCAAGGCGCTGATGAAGAAGAGTAAGGATCAAGGCATGCAAACATTTGATGAAGCCTTGTTCCAGCTACTGAGTAGTAATGCCATCACGATTGAAGAAGCCATGCGTAACGCTGACTCTGTGAACGACTTGAGACTGCGTATCAAGCTTGAAGGTGGTGGGTCTGCAGCGGTCGACGATATGATCGCAGGCTCCATGAGTCTTGAAGAGACAGACGATGACGATGATCATCGTATGGCAGGCTGATAGGCATTAAAGAGCAATTGCTCGCGAAAACGCGAGCAAGCTTGTGATTGCCAAGCTAATACTTGTATTCAAGTGAGTTGTCCTGTCACACCATACAAGTTGCGAGATCTAATGATAATTCCGGTGGCCCTTTGCGGCCACCGTTGATACCGATTTCAATTCCTTCCTTATCGCACGACGTCAGAGCAATGGTGTAAAGTGCGGTCGATGAATTTTCATGCAAAATCAATCGATCAACTGCTAAGCGACTGCAAAAGCTTGAGTTGCACACTGGTAGCTGATCCTCTGCTGACTGCAGACAAGGCACGTGCAGTTGTATCTCCCTATCGTTTTAATCCACTAGGCGCGCATATCGACCACCAGGGCGGTCGTGTGATGGCGCGCACACTCGATCAGTACACAGTGCTGATCTATTGGTTGGTAGAGGCTCCAGTGGTGACCGTGCATGCACACCTCGAGGATGATTGGGAGTCAGTTTCTTTTGCTGTTGATGATCCGGTGACTGGCGTAGGTTGGCAGCAGATGCTTCGCGCCAGTGTGACGGCCATAGCTGCGGACTATCCAATAACGAAAGGCATTACTGGCGCTGTGCATGGAACGCTTGTCAGCGGCGGCTTGAGCTCGTCAGCCTCAGTGGTTCTGGCGTATCTGTTTGCGTTGGCGGAAGTCAATGAACTGAATCTAGGTGAAGTTGAGTTGGTCGAGCTTGTAAGACGCGTCGAGAATGATTTCCGCGGGCTGAACAATGGGATTCAAGATCAGATGTCCATAGCCTTTGGTGTGCGCGATTCAATGACCGTGCTGGACGTCAACGAGGTGACTGCTGATGTGATTGATGATCCCGCGGGTGTTGATGCTGTGCAATTCCTTTTATTTTTCTCTGGTGTCACACGGGATCTCGGTGGCTCGGGGTTCAACACCCGAGTTGCCGAATGCCAGCAAGCGGCGGGTCTTTTGTATTCAGGCGCTACTCACTTGGGAGAGGTGCCCTTGGATTGTCGTACCGACACTTGCCTGGCACAGTTGCCAGTCCCGCTTGATCGACGCGCGCGACACGTGTTTACCGAGATGGCAAGAGTCGTTGCGGGTGGTAAAGCCTGGGCGTCAGCTGACTTTGTGCAGTTTGGACAACTAATGAATGAATCCTGTTTAAGCTCGATCAATGATTATGAAAGTGGCAGCGAATGGTTGATAGCTTTACATGAGATTGCCCGAGATTTGCCCGGTGTGCTTGGTAATCGATTTAGTGGTGGAGGGTATGGAGGTTGTTTATTCATGTTGGTTGAAACCGAACAGATTGAGTCGGTAGCTGCAGCGTTAATGGATCAGTACTTGAATCGTTATCCAGACATGAAAGAAAAAGCGTTTGTTCGGCTTGCCAAAAGTGAAGGCACTGTTCGTTGTGAGAGCATCTGAGGTGAAACAACGTGTAGATACAGCAGTATTGCTGGCAGCTGGTCGCGGCAGCCGACTTAGACCTCATACCGACACAACCCCTAAACCATTGTTGCCTATCAATCAGAAGCCAACATTGGATTATATATTGGAGTCGCTCGAACTAGCCGAGGTTCGCAATATTGTGTTGATCACGCACCACCTCGCAGAGCAAATTGAAGACTACGCGGAGACCTGGAGCGCGAATCACGATCAACAAGTGCATTGCGTTACGCAGTCAACACTTGCCGGTACTGCAGATGCTCTGCGTTGTGCGCGGGATGCGATTCCAGAGTTACTCGATAGATCGCTTGTCGTTAGCGCAACAGACTACATAGTTGAATCCGATTTTTATCCGACCTTGCTTCAGGCACATCATGCTCACGAAGGTGAGCTGACAGTCAGTTTAAAAGAGTTGCCAGAGAGTGAATTATCAACGCGCTCGAGTGTGCGTTTTCATGAAGCTGAAGCGATTGCAGAGATAGTAGAAAAACCAGCGCCTGGCACAGCCCCGAGCTCGATTGGCGCTAATCTGTGCTTTGTTATACCGCCTGCTGTGCTGAACTTGCTTGATGAGGTCATGCCATCAGCAAGAGGTGAGCGGGAAGTGCAGAGCGCTATTAATGCCTGGTTGGCTTCTGGAGGGCTTGGGTATGGGGTTATGCAGACTGCGCCGCTTGAATACCAAGCTGACTGGCTAACTTGAGTGTTGCCAAGTTAGTCCTGAGCAATACGCAACGCGAATTATCGTCTGATGCGTCTCGCAGCAGTGCGAGTCAACAACTCACCACTTGCCAACCACTTATGCAAACCGCTGTTGTTTGTCGATCCGGAGTGCTTTCCCTTGCTGAACAACAAAGCGGATATCGAATCAGCTGCGGTATTGAACATTGTCTCGGGTGAATAGCTTTGTTCCCAGGCTGATCGCGCGGCTAAGCCACGCTCTTCCACTTCACCCGTCATGGAACTGAGCAGGCCAGGTATAGAGCTTATACGTCGCTCTTCAACTTGAATAGCGAAGCGCCAATCAGTTTCTGGTGGTGCAACCCAGTGGTCCGAAATAATGACTGGCACTCGACCAGCTTGCATGGTTTCGTAAAGTCGTATTGATGAAGTACCAATGCCACGTGGGCACAGAACGAATTGGCTGGCAGCTAGCATGTCTGCATAAGCACGGCCACGGACTTCCAGCTCTTCTTGTGTGCTATCCCATACATTAAAATCCGATGTGTCCTGTACATAGCCGTTATGCCGTTTGAGCTTGATTATTGGGCGTCGGCAGGCGTGACTCATCGAACCCATGAACGAGAATAACCAGCGGCGTTCAGACTCTTCTTTATAAATGTTGCTTATAAATGGATTAGGTGTGCCCAGGTAGGCAAAGGCTACATGTTGTTGTACATCGAAGTGTCGACGAGCCATGCAACAGTAAAGTCCTGGTAGTACATGCCAGGGCCTGTCCATCTCGTTGTACATGAAGACCTTATGAGGATACTTCGTCACCAATGGGTGGCTTAGCAGGTGCTTGAACATTATGTCATCGAACTGTGTGTTTTCAATGAACAGAATGGCATCGGCTTTTTCTGGATCGCTGCATAGTTCATGGCGTTTGACACGATCAATCGCTGCAAAACTTTTAAGTGCAGTAAGACCGTTGTGCGCTTCGTACGCAGATGTAAGAAATAGCTTCATAGTCCCCCTATCCTGACATCGACCTCAGACGCCAAGTCTGTTGAAAATCACAGTTGTGATCGCTCCAGTTTCTAGTGACTCACAAAATTTACGTGATTGAGATCACAATTGAATACATTTCACATCTTGTCATCTGTAAATCCCTAGTCGCCTCTGCTACAGCGGTTCATACTCCGATCTCCTTGCTGTTGCGGATTCTTGATGATGTTATTTCGATTAATTACTCGGTTGGTTCTTGGCAGTTTCGCGCTTGGAGCGTTGAGCGTATCTCATGCCGCAACTGTTAGTGGTGAACTGTATAAATGGCATCCAGTCAACATTGACTTTAATGGTCCGTTTGCAAACGAACGCGATGATGCTCCTAATCCTTTTTTGGATTACCGTTTAAATGTCAACTTGCGAAGTCCTTCTGGTCAAGTCACTACGGTGCCTGGTTTTTTTGCAGGCAACGGTCAAGGTAATGGTGAAGGCAATGTTTGGCGAGTTCGTTTTTCTGCTGACGAAGTAGGTGTCTGGCAATACGAGGCAGTGATGCGTAGTGGTAATGATGTTGGGATATCACTTGATCCAAACGCTGGCGCATCTTTTGGGCTTGGTGGTGCAAATGGTAGTTTCACGATTGCACCTGCACCTTCGTCATCGCCCGCTTTTCTCCGTCAAGGTCGTTTGGATTATGTCGGTGAACATTACCTTAAGCATCGAGATGGTCCTTATTGGATAAAAAGTGGTACCGATAGCCCTGAGAACTTGTTGGCCTATGCAGGTTTTGATGGAACTGTGGATCAAGGCGGTATCGATGCAAATTACTTACACGACTTTGCCGCTCACCGCGGTGATGCACGTGACAGCGATCCGTATTTTATTAACAATGAAACAGGGGTGGATAGCCGTGGTTTGACCGGCGCGCTTAACTATCTCGGGCAACAAGGCGTTAATTCAGTTTATTTTTTACCGATGAATTTAGGTGGTGATGGGCAGGATACCTTTCCCTTCATCAGTGGTAGTAATGATTCCTACACCAAGACGCACTACGACATCAGTAAGCTTCACCAGTGGGACATGGCCTTCTCACACGCGCAGCGTCAGGGTATTGCCTTGCATTTTGTATTGAGTGAGACAGAACCGGAAAACGAACAATGGCTTGACGGTGGCAACTTAGGAGTTGAGCGGCGACTTTATTTCCGCGAGCTGGTTGCACGTTTTGCCTACTTGCTTGGTGGCAAATGGAACCTCGGCGAGGAAGTGGACTACCCACGGGTTGAATTGGACAGGCATGCAGATTATATCCAGGCGCTTGACTGGAGTCGTAAGCCAATCTCAGCACACACTCATATAAATCAGTTTTTCCGCTACGGCGAAATCGTTGGCGATCCTCGCTACAGCGCAAGTTCAATTCAATACGATGCGCAATTTGCCAGTGAGTTTGTTGAACGTTGGCGCAACAACTCGCGTAATGCCGGGCATCCATGGGTGCTGGACATGGATGAAAACACGAATGGTCTGACCAACGACAGCGCCGAAAGCCGACGCCGTGAGATTCTCTACGACGTGTACTTTAGTGGCGGTAACATCGAGTGGTTCTTCGGATCTCACCCCTTACCGGTGGGTGGCGACACCACCGCTGGCAACTTTCGTGACAGAGAGAACATGTGGCGCAGCATGCGAATAGCGCGTCAATTTATGGAAAACGAATTACCGTTCTGGCGTATGCAACCCGCTGATGATCTTGTCTCCAATGAAAGCGGTGCCTATGGTGGCGCAGAGGTATTTGCAGCACGCGGTGAGGTGTATGCGATTTATTTACCTGAGGCCAACGGTAATGCGCAACTGAATCTTGAAGGTAGCGGGCAATTTGTGCAGCGTTGGTTCAACCCGGAAACGGGTGGCTTTGAAGGTGGTGAACGTAGCCTGCAGTCGGGTAGTGCACGGTCTTTGGGTGCGCCGCCTTCACGTAATGGTCGTGATTGGATCGTGTTAGTTCGAAGTGGCAACAGCAATAACAACAATAACAACAATAACGACAACGGCGCTAACGTGGATAACGGCGTTGTCAGTGGTGGTGGTGAAACTGTCGAAGAAACCCCAGCGCCGGTAGAGATAGTTACAAGCCCGCCATCGGGTACATCAGCACCGTCGTTTGGTGATCTTGTTATGCCAGCGATAGTGCCTGGTTCTTTTTACTCCACAACGGTAACTGCGACATCATCCAGTGGTAACGCTCCTGTGATCACGGTAGGGCAGTTACCACCAGGTATGCGTATCCAAAGTCTTGGTGGTGGTGCCTTGCGACTTGAATGGCAAGTACCTGCTGACTTTAGTGGTGATGCTCGAGTGGAACTGATTTCATTCGATGCGCTGGATTCGACTTTGCGTACTGTGCTGATGGTAGATCTCGAGACTGCTTCAGGTCCTGTGGATGATTCGCCGTTTGAAGTAAGCCCTGAACCTGTCGAGACTGTTACTAATCCTCAGCCGGGTGCATCTGCACCTTCGTTTGGTGATCTTGCCTTGCCAGCGATTGTGCCGGGTTCTTTTTACTCCACAACGGTGACAGCAACATCCTCCAGTGGTAACGCCCCTGTAATCACGGTAGGGCAGTTACCACCAGGTATGCGTATTCAAAGTCTCGGTAGTGGTGCCTTGCAACTTGAATGGCAAGTACCTGCTGACTTTAGTGGTGATGCTCGAGTGGAACTGATTTCATTCGATGCACTGGATTCGAATTTACGCACTGTTGTGTTTGTGGATCTTGCTTCTGGTACGGCGCCTGTCGCAAATACGCCGTCGTCTGGAACTGTCGATACCGGTGCGGATTTTCCACCGATTGCTGCGCAATCGATTCAACTCGGAAATACCTTGAGTCTGCGCATTGCACCGCGTGCACGTAACGGTTTACCACCGTCACTCCGGGTCGAAAACTCACCTGCTGGTGCTGAATTTCAAGACAATGGAGATGGTACTCGTACCTTTGTCTGGGTTCCGGGTAGTGAATCCTTGGGTGAATTGCAGCTTGGCTTTGTAGCCGACTACGGCGATGTCGTGTTGCGACAGGATGTGCGAGTCAACATCAGTCCCTGATAATGCGCTAGCCTGTGACCTTCTGGATCACAGGCTAGTCTCTTGGCGCAACTCTATTTTTACTACTCAGCGATGAACGCTGGTAAATCGACGTCGCTCCTGCAATCAGCACATAACTATCGTGAGCAAGGAATGGAGGTGGCACTCTATACCGCTGCCCTTGATGATCGTTTTGGTACCGGCGTTGTACGTTCACGAATTGGGCTCCAGGAAGAGGCAAAACTATTTGATTCGGATACAGCCTTTTTGACCGAAATGACTGCGCTTAATGCTGAAAAGCGAATTGCCTGTGTACTGGTTGATGAAGCACAATTTCTCAGCGGCGAACAGGTCGATCAACTTAGCGAGGTCGTTGATGAACTTGGCATACCGGTTTTGTGTTTCGGTATTCGTACAGATTTTCAGGGACAGCTCTTTCCCGGTTCCTCAAGACTGCTAGCGATTGCTGACAAACTCAAGGAACTCAAAACCGTTTGTACATGTGGAAAAAAAGCGACGATGACTGTACGCCTGGACGAGAGTGGTCAAGTTGTTGCCGCTGGTGAACAGGTTGAGATAGGTGGTAATGAACGTTATGAGTCGAAGTGTCGTCGTCATCACCGGCAGTTGATCAAGGGATAACTTGCCTCACATCAACTTGGTTTTATTTTCTTGATTTAACTTTACGGTTGATAGTTCGAAAATTAAAGCTCGAAAACCGATTTACCTAGCACCACATAACGGGTGATTGCCGCAACGCCATTCCCGGCATCTGGGTGGTTACGTCCTGCACTTATCGGTTGGCGGTTGATATCCGCTTTGGCCGTTGTGTCGATCAGGCTGAAGTTGGCAGCTGCGCCTTTTTCAAACGGCGTGGTGTTGGTATCGATGCCAAGTATTTTCGCGGGAGCCGAGGTCACTTTGTCGACAATGGCCTCGAGGGGTATGGACAATACCTCTGGCAATTGCAGAAACAATGGCATGAACCAGTCGTAAGCGCTTAAGCCAGGCTCGCTTGTCGGGAAGGGCGCTAGTCTCGCGTCATCATCATGCGGTGCATGGTCGCTGCAAATGGCGTCAATTACGCCAGTGACAACTCCTTCTCTTAAAACGTCTCGATCGTGTTGGCTTCTGAAAGGAACAGCAGAGTGATAGTTAGCGTCGAAGCCACCGATTTCTTCATCGGTGTAAAAAAGATGATGGATACCAACGTCACAGCTCAACGGTAATCCATCGGCTTTTGCTCGGATGATCATATTGACTGCGCGCGCTGAGCTGAGTCTTGATACATGCAGACGACAGCCCGTTTCACGGCAAAGTTCAATGAGTCTTGCCAGGTCGACGGTTTCGGCGGCGACGGGTATCTCTGGCAATCCAAGTTGGCTTGCGACAGCTCCGGCATGCGCGCAACCATGTGCGCCGAGTTGCGCATCGCGTGGCGTCATGAACAATGGCATATCGAATGTAGCTGCGTATTCCATTGCGCTGTGCAAAACGTTGGTGTTATCAATCGGGGTGTCAGCTTGTCCTGCAGCAACACAACCCGCTGTCTGCAAGGTGGCGAGCTCGGATAATTGTTCACCGCCAAGACTTGTGGTTAAAGCTGCCATCGGTAGTACATCAGCTGCGTTGCTGATAGTGGCGCGCTGGCGAATCATTTCAACCGTTGCAACCGTATCGATAGCAGGTAATGTGTCGGATGCACAAACAACTTTCGTAAACCCTGCGGCTAAGGCGGCGCGCGTTTCACTGGCAATGGTGCCTTTGCGCGTCAAACCAGGTTCGCGCAGCCGAGTATAGAGATCGGTAAAGCCAGGCAGCAGCATAAGATTGCTGGCGTCTATGACTTGAGCATCGGTTTGCTTGGTGTCTGAAGCATCAGTGTTACCAGATTTGACTGAATCGCCACTTTCCGAATTTGTTATTGACTGAACGACACCATCTTGAATGAGCACATCTTGTCGATTATCTTCGTTCAAGACCTTTGCGTTTTTTATCAGGAGGGTGCTCATGCTCGCGCTCCTTCTTGCAAGCGTTCGCTGTTACCCATAATGATCGACATAACTGCCATACGCACGGCGATACCGTAGGTGACTTGTTCAAGAATGACTGATTGTGGTCCATCCGCAACGCTCGCCGCGATCTCGACACCACGGTTTGTTGGGCCGGGGTGCATAACGATGGCGTCAGGTTTTGCGAGTTCAAGGCGCTCTGGTGATAAGCCGTAATGCTTGTAGAATTCGCTGCTGCTCGGCACAGTTGCCGTACGCATGCGCTCTTTTTGCAGTCGTAAACCCATGATGACATCCGCATCGCGAAGTGCAACGTCAAGCTTGTCATACACTTTGACCCCGAGTGCTTCGACATCGACTGGGATCAGTGTCTTGGGACCGACGATACGCAGTTCGCCGACGCCAAGGGTAACTAATGCTGAGATATCAGAGCGAGCAACTCGTGAGTGTCGTATGTCGCCAATGAGTACCACGACAAGCTTACTGAAGTCGCCCTTATGCCTACGAATGGTAAACATATCGAGCATGCCTTGTGTCGGATGCGAGTGTTGACCATCACCGCCATTGACTACATTGATGTTAGGCGCAACATGTCGTGAAATGAAGTGGGCAGCACCAGACTCACCATGGCGTACGATAAACATGTCGCACTGCAAGGATTCAAGAACGCGTAATGTGTCCAGTAACGATTCGCCTTTTTTGGTTGATGATGTCACCAGATCGACGTTGAGAATATCGGCGCTTAAACGTTTCGCAGCCAGTTCGAAAGCGGTTCTGGTGCGTGTGCTGTTTTCGAAGAAAAGGTTGGCAACTGTTTTACCGCGTAACAAGGGTACGTTCTTGATGGTGCGATCGTTAACGCCGGTGAAACCTTCAGCGGTATCCAGAATCTTGGTTAGTATGTCCTTGTCCAACCCGTCAAGATCAATAAAGTGATGTAACTCACCGTTGGCATTGAACTGGGGATCGGGCAGGCTCATTCAGTACGTTGACCTAAGTTGCGATCAGTGACTGTCACTGTCATGTTGCTGGCATCAAGATCGATGTAGTGATGAAGTGGTGCATCAATACTATGGCCAAGAATGTCTGCACGAATAGGCAGTTCGTGACCACTTCGCTGTACCAGTACGGCAAGGCTTATTTTTGCTGGGCGACCGTAGTCAAAAATTTCATTCATGGCGGCCCTGACGGTGCGACCTGTGCCGAGAACGTCGTCGACAAGGATGACATGTCGATCGTCGATGCTGAACGGAACATGCGAGGGCCCGACGACAGGGTGCAGCCCTATCGAGCTGAAGTCATCGCGGTAGAACGCAATATTGAGTTCACCGAGAGGTTCCTTTATCAGCTGTTCGTTGGCGTTGATCTTATCGAGCAGGTAACGGCCAACATCAACACCACCAGTTCTGATACCAATGATGACGGTATCGGGGTGGCTGCGGCTGAGTGCCTCAAGTGGGGCAACCATGCAATCTAGCCAGCCGTTAACCGTACTGTTGTCAAAGCTAGTCATCGGTAAGCGTCTTCTCGAACCAGGATTCCAGTATCAGGGCGGCTGCGAGTGTATCTATATCGGCGTGAGATGTCTGCTTTGTACGTTGACCACGTGCGCGCATCGACTTATTAATTTCCTGGGCAGCGCGCGAGCTGTAGCGTTCGTCGCTCTTGTGTACCGGTAGCTCGAATAGTCGCTCAAGCCGTTTCGTGAAGCCCTTTACGTGATGTGTGATTTCCTGCATCTCGCCATCTACGGTCAGCGGCCAGCCGACAATCAGTGCGCTTGGTTGCCACTCTTGAATCAATGCCTCGATAGAGGCCCAGTCTGGCGTACCGTTGGTGTTTTTGACCACGGTAAGTGGTTCTGCCGTTCCCAACAGGGTATTACCGACTGCCACGCCGATGCGCTTCGCTCCGTAGTCAAAGCCAAGCACGCTCATCTCAAGCGTGACCTGCGTGTCCGACGACGGATGCGAGATCAATACCCAATCGCTTGGCCGCGGCGTCGCGTTTGTCCGCTATGGGCGTATGAAAAATAATGTTGGCGTCGGCATCAGCGGTCAACCAGGCGTTGTCGGCAATTTCCATTTCAAGCTGGCCTGGTGCCCAGCCAGCATGGCCAAGCAACACCAGATGCACCTGTGGTTCCTCGCCTGAGGCCAAGGCTTCCAACACATCACGGGAACTGGACAAGGACACACTGTCATTGAATTCACGTGTTGAATCAAAGGTAGGGCCTGGCGGGTGCAGTACCAGGCCATGATCCTGATCAACCGGGCCACCGCGCATGACAGGTTCCGTACTGAACTGCTCGTCGGTCGGCTTGATGTCCAGTTGATCGAATACTTCGCCAAGCGGCATGCCGAGTTGCTGATTGATGATGACGCCAAATGCGCCCTGCTCATTGTGATCGAGTATGTAGACCAGCGAATTGCGAAATTCATCGCCTCGCAGCTGGGGCATGGATAACAAAAACTGGTTGTTCAGATCCAAGGGCTTGTTCAGTCAGATAGCGTCAATAAAGAGCGTTTGCCGAAGCCTACCTGAATCCAGAGACGCTCAGTAGCTGATCACCGAATTTCCAGATAGAAATTCCCAGGTGCGCACGATGTAGAGAATGTCGGTTTCCTGGCCGAGCTTACCGGTCATTGCATCAAACGGTGCTGCATCTTGAACAATACGCTTGGCTGCGTCGTCCAACAGGGCATGCCCGGATGATTTATCAACCTCGATGCTTTCAATGTCGCCATTTTTGAAAATACCAACAATCAGGATAAGCGAGCCCGTCAGTCCATCGCGGCGAGCAGCATCGGGGTAGTTGAGGTTACCAATCCGTTCAACCCGCTCGACCCATTTATGCATGTATTCAGCGGATGCGGTTTCCTTGGTACTGGCGGTGACCGTGTCTTTTTTAGGCCGTTTTGCCTGTCTGTCTTGCGCCTTGTCGATTTCAGCGGTAAGGCGGGCGATTTCGAGGTTCCGTTCAACTAACACCGTGCCGTCCGGCGCTTTAATATCGCGGGTTTCTTCGTTGGTGGTATCGGTGTTTACCTCGGTGTCTGCGAACACAGCGGTGATGATCTCATTGGCTGAGGTCTCAGTCTCGGTTGGTGCACTAGCACGCAATTGGTTTGGCGCAACGCCCTCTGCGTCTTCGGCGGGGCCCGAGAAGGGTGAGGTTGGACGGGTATTTTCGTCGGTTTCACCACCGCCGTCCTGCGAGGCCTGAGCCAGATAGGCAGCCTCGTCCGGGTCTGTCGCATTTTGATTGGGTTGCACGAGCACCACCTCAAGTGACGGAGGGCTTCGCGTGGCGGCGACGAAGGGGCTGAAGCCGACGCCAAGAATGATTACGGCGTGCAGGGCAGCAGCCACAAACAAGGTGACAGTCAGCAAATCAAAGCGCTGAGGTTCAATGGCGACGGCGGGGACGTTCATGCTGAGCGAAGTTTAGGTCAGGCTGGCGTCCAATGCGTCGAGATAGTCGTCTGCTATGCCCGGTTTGTAATCAGAGCCGCCAGATTCCTTGTGCATATGGGCGTCGAGCTCGCGCACACAAGTGGGGCTGGTCACGTTGATCTCTGTTAAATGGCTGCCAATGACATCAAGGCCAACGAACAAAAGGCCACGCTCGATAAGGCTAGGTGCAACCGCATCGACGATGCGTTGTTCGGCGCTAGTGATCGGCACTGGCACGCCCCGACCGCCTGCAGCAAGATTGCCGCGGGTTTCGCCCTGTGCGGGAATTCGGGCAAGTGCGAAGGGTACGGCACGACCATTGACTACCAGCACCCGTTTGTCTCCATCGACGATTTCGGGGATATAGCGCTGAGCCATGATTTGTCGAGAGTCGTTGCGGGTGGATTGCTCGAGGATAATATTCAGGTTTGAATCTTTGGGCGTCAGGCGATAAATGCCGGCGCCCCCCATGCCGTCCAAGGGTTTGATAATGGCGTCCTCATGTTCATTAACAAACGCTTTTAGTCTCTCACTACTGGTGGTAACCAGGGTTGGCGGGCAAAGTTCGCTGAACCAGGCTGTGGATAATTTTTCGTTGACATCGCGTAAGGAGCTAGGCCGATTACTGACCAGGACACCGCTGGCCGCCACGCGTTCCAGTAGATAAGTGGTGTAGATGTAATCCATATCGAAAGGGGGATCCTTGCGCATCAGGATGATGTCGTTTTCTGCCAATGGCGCATCGACTGGTGCATCGGCGGTGAACCAGCGGTCATTGTCATCAAACACGTCGACCCTGCGCCGACGCGCAAAAACTTCGCCCTTGTCTAAATAAATATCGCGTTGATCGATGCTGTGGATAGTCCAGCCACGGGCGCTTGCAGCAAGCATCATGGCCAGGGTGGTATCTTTGTAAGGGGTGATGGATTCGATCGGATCCATCACTACGCCAAGTGTGCGGCTCATGATTGTGTCTTACCGTGGTGAACTCAAGTTAAATTGCAGTATCGCATGCGTGACTGACAGCTTGCCATCGGATACTCTATCCGTTCTTCCATTCTGTAAACAGAATTGACTCAGCATATGACGCGAACCGGTACGCGAACTTCCTCGCAGCAATCCCGTACCCCACCTCGGTCTGAATCGGGGTCGGCAAGGCAGCCAGGTTTTGATGGGGTGGCCGCTGGCGACCTTACCGTTCTGCTGGTTGATGACAGCAAGACGATCCGTCGTACGGCGACAACTTATCTCAGTAATGCAGGGTATTCAGTCGTTACCGCCAGCGATGGATTTGAGGCTTTGTCCAAGGTGGTTGAATATCGGCCCGCGGTCGTGTTTGTAGATATTGTCATGCCGCGCCTTGATGGTTATCAGACTTGTGCCTTAATAAAAAACAACGCGGAGTACTGTGATACACCGGTTGTCATGTTATCGAGTAAAGATGGGCTGTTTGACAAGGCTCGCGGTCGGGTGGTTGGTAGTAATGCCCATGTGTCCAAACCATTCACCGAAGAAAGTCTGCGTGCAGCACTTGAAGCGCACCTCGAACTATCACCGCTAGCGAAAGACGCAAGTGTTGGTGCGCAAGTTCAACCCGTTACATCGGAGGCCTGACCTTGGCGGACATTCTGCTTGTTGAGGATTCGCCGACCGATGCTCACGCCTACAGTGCCATCCTCCGATCACATGGTCATGAGGTACGCACGGCGGTCAATGGCGAAGAAGGCATAGACATGGCCAGAGCGCACCATCCTGATGTTGTTTTGATGGACATTGTCATGCCCGGTTTAAACGGCTTTGAAGCGACGCGCGAGCTGCACCGTGATGCAGAAACACGCGACATTCCTGTGATTATTCTTTCTACCAAAGATCAGGAAACCGATCGTATCTGGGGTTTGCGTCAGGGGGCTATCGATTACCTGGTAAAACCCGTACGCAAAGCTGCGCTGTTACGTAGCGTTGAATCGGCACTCGCCAGCGCGTGACTACCAAACATCTACTTTTCAAGGTTGGAGAGCATGCGCTAGCGGCACCTGCAGTTGTGGTGCAGGCAGTTCACGATGCATTGGAAGTACGAAAGGTGGCGGGGACCAAATCCTGGTTCAAGGGCTTGGCAGTTGCCGATGGCAAGTTGTTACCGGTGACCGATTTAGGCGAGTATCTTGGGCAGCGCAGTGCTTCCGGACACACAATTGAACTGACAGAATCGGTCGGTATTGCCGGGCTTCAGGTTGATGATGTGTTTGGCTTGAGCGATACAAAGGTGGAGCGGCAGGAAATTGACAGCCACGCCACTGCGGAATCGTCCGGCGCCATCTTGTCTACTAAAGTCATGACGCCATGGATCATCCGAGATGCAGAACGTGTGCACCGGGTTATCGATATATCGGCCATGCTTGTTCGCCCAGATTTTATTGACATCGCGGAGGCCTCGAGCGCATGAGGCTGACATTGATTGCGTTGCCATTGGCAGTTCTGGCTTTGCTGTTTTGTTTGTTCAGTGCCTATCGTTTTAATTCCCAGTCAGAGCAGTATCTGTCGCGTCTTGGTGATGGTGCTGTGTCAGCTCAGCAACTCGAAGCGGTAAATGAGCGTATTGAAAAATCCCGTACTCGTTTGCAATGGAGTTTTGGATTGTTGCTTGTCAATACGGGGTTGCTTGCGTGGTTAGCGCGTTCGCTAATGCAAACACGACAGCAAGGTGCAACAAAGAATGACGGCCAGACGCGTCAAGAACAAGCTGCCATATTGAAACTGCTCGATGAGATGGCGCCGTTGGCAACTGGTGATCTTCGCGTCAAGGCAACAGTATCGGAAGCGAAAACAGGAGCCTTGGCAGATGCGTTTAATCATGCTGTCAGCGAACTTCGTTGGTTGGTTGATACGGTTAGTCAATCCTCTGAGCAGGTTTCCGAATCAGTGCAGACATCGCGTCTGGCTGCTAGCAGTATGGCAACTGCCTGTAGTGTTCAGGCAAGAGAAATACATCGTAGCTCAAACTATCTGTCGGCAATGAGCACAACGATGGCGGAGTTGTCAGTACAAAGTAGCGAATCGTCGCGCATGGCAACTTTAGCGGCTGATGAGGCTGAATCGGCGGCACAGGCGGTAGATCAAAGTGTGAGCAGTCTTGGGTCTATTCGCGATGAAGCCAATATGACCATGCAACTGATGCAGCGCCTGGTAGAGAACACCAAGGCAATTGATGCGCACATTGCATCGATACGTAATGTCGCCAAACGCACCGATTTACTGGCTTTGAATACGACGATTCGCGCATCAGCCGATTCTCAGGATCAACAATCGGGCTCCAGTGGCTTGAGTCGTTTGGCAGACGAAGTGTCTGATTTAGCATCAGTCCTTGGTATTGCCACACGCGACATTGTCAACTTGACGAAAAGCATCAGTGATGATGCGCGAGTGACCGCAAGGGCAATGCAGGACACGAATCGTGAATTGGCAACAGGTTTTGTTCAGGCTGAACAGGCGCAAGTCAGTCTGGAATCGATTCGAGACAGCTCCCGCAGTGTGCAAGCATTGATTAGCGACATGGCTGATCGAGCGCTACGACAATCCAGCGTTGTCAATCGTTTGAACAAAAACATGACTGTGATCAACAAGATTACAAAAGATACTTCCACGGGTGTTCAACACACTGCGCATGAACTCGATGGACTACAGGAAATTGCAGAGGATCTAAAACGCGGGGTTGCTGATTTTCGCTTGCCGCCAAAGCGCATCAAGCGCACCTTGGCCGACAAGGTCAAGGTGGAAAAAGCAGATCATGGCTGAAACAATCGCTCCAGATTTCAGTCATGTTGCGCTGGCACATTTGCAAGTGCACAGTGATACCTTCCGGGATCATGTCAAGTCGTATATAGACAAACCTAGTAACGATCGGCTAGTGCAGTTGATTGACGACATTCAACGATTTCGCAACACGCTCGTGCTGTTGGACAAACGTGGCGTTGTGTTCGTTGCCGAAGAAATACACGAACTGTTGAATGCAACTGCCAACGGGATTGTTACCGATAGGCAGGAGTTGGCTAATGTGCTGGTGCTCGCTGGTGATAGATTCGGCGATCATGTTGCGACTTTATTGCACGATGGGAATCTTGATAGCGCATTGCCTATGCTGCCACTGGTGAATGACAGCCGTGCCTGCAGATCGGCGAGTCTATTGTCCGACGCCGTTGTCCTTGCTGCTGGTATTGAGCTTCCGGACAGTGTTTTGCAACCCGCATTATTACAAGCGTCATTTCCTGATGTTGTTGTTCGACAGGTCAGTGCTGAGTGGCATGCTTGTATCAGTCAGGCTCGACCGCAGGTCATGCGTGAATTGCTCGATTGGTTTCAAACACCTGATGTTGTGCCTGATGTTGCACTGATTGCCGAGTTCAAACGTTTTGTGGATTTTGCAGCTGAACGTGAAGCACTGGCAGCAGTTGTTCCTTTGCTACAAAGTGCAACCGCCTTATTGCAATCTTTGAAAGATGAAACGATAGACAATTCGCCAGCGATCCGCCGCTTGTTTGGTCAGCTTGAGCGATGGCTGTATCAGGCAGATGGTACGTCGACCGAAGATCAACACGATGGGGTCATCGTACCGCCGTCATTACTTCGCAACGCATTGTATTTTGTTGCTCAGATACAAGGAACGTCACGGCTTGCGATGCAGCTGCGCCGACAATTTCGCCTCGAAAGAATTCGTCACAACCCGCACATTGATAGCGAGGAATCAAACGCGGGCATTGGAATCGCGTATCACCTGAGTAATGCGATTCGTGACAGCATTGATGCGCAGACTGAGGATCTTCGCGAATGGTTGGATCAGCCGGCGACCCGGGGTGATCACCCACAAGTGCAACGACTGAATGTGCAACTGCAACAAATTGAACCCGTGTTGACCTTGATGGGATCAGATGCCGCATTGCAGAGTCTGCAACATATCAATGCCACTTTGATGGCACTTGAGTCGGGAGAAACCGTAGATGCCAATACGCGGTTGAACCTTGCCGAATCACTGATACGACTGGATCGAGCATTGGATGATGTGGGTCGCAAGAGTCTTGGCGTTCCAGCGCAGTTGACCGATCGGGCAGACATATCAGGTGATGATGTCTTTGTTGATATGGCCACCGATGCCTGTTTGACAGAAGCGCGTGGTGTCTTGCATTCGGTTGCCAGCGAGATTGAAGAGGCGATCAAAGAAGGTGGTATGAGTGCATACCGCCAAGCGCCGTTGATCAAGCGACTGCAGGCGGTAGATAACGCCTTGCAGATTATTCCTTTGCCAGAAATGCGACCGTTGTTTAACGGTTTGTGCGAGGTTGTGTCTGCGCTTGATGAGCCGCTTGGCGCAGAGGCTATTGATGCGCTGACAACCTTGATGGTATCGATGGACTACTACCTGGGTTGTGTTCTGCAACCACAACCTGCAGCTGGTCAGTTACTGGTGGAAGCTGAAGAAGCGCTCAATGTTGTACTTGAAAACAAATTGCAGGTGACAGAACAGCCTGCTGCCAATGACGATGTGTTCATGGCAACAGTGTTGAATGAAATGTCAGTGATTGGCGATGGTTTGACGAGCTTGCAGGCGCAAAATGATGCTGATGGCTCACAGGCAATCAAGTCATTGTCAGCCTCATTTGCAAGGCTCGAATTACTCGCTCAGGAATCTGATGCCAATGAGGTTCTTGAGGTTGCGAGTCGTTCGAGTGCCTTGTTGGCCAGATATATAAAATCAGGATCAATCCCTGGCGAAGATGTTGGCCTGCTTGAAGAGGTGCATGCCGTATTGCCGCAACTGTTGGCACGGCGTCAGGGTGGATCAGATGAAGTGCGTGGCCTGAATACACTAATTGCTGATCTTGCCGGGCTCAAAGAAGATGTGGCAGGTACTGCTGAAGATCAAACCTTACAAGATGTTTTTCATGGTGAATGTCAGACGCACATCGATGTGCTTGGCGCTGAAGTCGTTGCTGCCTTGGAAGATTCCAGGTTGAATTTGCCAACAGAGAATATGTTGCGCGCCTTGCATACCTTGACTGGCAGCGCCCAGACAGTTGGTGCGAGCGATATAGTCGTGTTGGTTCAGCCACTGCAACGAGCGGCCTTGGAACGACAGCGTCGATGCGAAACATTCGATCATGCCGAGACTGTCTATATCGGTGAGTTGGTCGATGCGCTTGCAGCTCGCTTGGATGTGTCCAGCAACGGTGGTGAGATTAGCCATCGCATTATTGCGATAGAACAACGATTGCCGTTGGTGTTAGGGGATTCAACACCATCACCATCGCCTGTGATTGCGGAAAGCGGCTTAGCCATCGCAGCTGAGCAAGATTCCCTGGCCGTGGTTTTCGAGCAGGAAGCGCGAACACTATTGTCAGATTATTCAGAGGCGACAGCTGTCAAGCGTGACCCTGTGTCGGCATTGACGATACTGCATACCTTGAAAGGTAGTGCTCGTATGGCTGGTCAACACGCTATTGCTGATGAAGCCCATACGCTGGAAGGACAAGTTCAACAGATCAGCGATACCGCTGAGCAACTGATGGTGCTGGATGCCGGGCGCGCGCGGTTATCAAACCTGCTGCTTGCGCAAACGTCCACGGTTGTTGAATCAGGATCGTCGAATGAGCTTGCAGGTGGATTTAGCGAACCGCCAATGCGGGATTCTGCGTTCGACAAACTGCTTAATCTTGCGACTGAGCTTGCGGTCAATCAAGCGCGCTTGTCTGAGGATGTTCTGCGTCTTAAAGACATCACGCGCGATCTTGACGCGGCAACAGTTCGTTGGCACAACGTTGCTTCTCAAACGGGTGGTCTGGGCGCGGAGCTGCCATCGAGTGCTGCTTTGCATGAGATGCTTGCGGATGTAAGTGCAACGCGTGAAGCCTTGTCGGCAGCGCTACATGAAGTCGATAGCGAACATAAACTCGCATCCCGCGCCACTACTGCATTGCACCAAAGTCTGGTGCGATCACGCTTGATCAGAATTGACGAAGCTCGAAGCCGTTTAATGCAGGCGATAAATGATGCTGCGAGCACGGTTGAGCGTCGGTATGGTTACCAGATAGAAGTGGATTTCATTATCAACAATGGTGATATCACACTTGATAGAAATCTGTACCGGCTGTTGCTGGGACCACTTGAACATCTGATACGCAATGCCGTAGTGCATGGCATTGAATCGATGGCAATACGCGCCGAGCAAGATAAATCCAAGCTCGGACGAATAACGCTCAACGCAACACTTGATGGTACTGATCTCGTGCTTAGAGTCAGTGACGATGGATCTGGTGTTGATCTGCCAAAGATCAATGCACAACGCCAAGCTGAAGGGCTCGATTTGCTCGAAACACAAGCTGATTTGCAACGAACCGTTTTCAGTGCTGGTTTCAGTACCCTTAACGATGCACATGAATCGGCGGGGCGCGGTCTTGGTCTGGCGGCTGTACTGCAAAGTATTCAGGAACTGGGTGGAACGGCACAATTGGTGTCTAACACTGGGGAAGGCACTGTTGTCACGTTGCGTGTTCCGCAGCGTTTGGTGGTGAGTCAGGCAGTGCTGGTGCAGTCGCGTGGTGGATTGTTTGCTATTCCTGTGACTGCGGTTGAAAAGGTGGTTACCGAGGTCAATTCAGATTCTTTGTCGAGTGATGCGCGCAAACCTTTACCTTTGTCGGATTTGTTAGGTCAGCCAGCGGTCGCATCACGTGCCAGTATCGGTGCTTTACATACAGCGAGTTCAACGAAACCTCAAGTTATCGTTAAGGCGCATGGCAACGAGATACTGCTCGAGGTGGATGCTGTTATTGGCTATCGTGAATTGATCATGCAACCGCTTGGACCTCAATTGGCAAGTCTTGAACGTTTCGCTGGTGGCAGCGTTTTATCGGATGGGCGTCAGGTCTTGATACTTGATCTACCGCGATTGCTGGTTAATGCTGAGACGCGCCCAGCTCCAAAGCATCGACTGCAAAGTGCCTTACGACCGGTTGCCTTATTGGTTGATGATTCCCTGACACTTCGAGTTGCCGCTGACAAGATGTTGCAAAGCTGGGGTATCGCAACTCGGTTTGCCCGCGATGGGCTGGAGGCACTCGACAGTATCAGCACCAGCGTTCCGGACTTGTTGATCGTTGATATCGACATGCCGCGATTGGATGGTTTTGGTTTGCTGGAACGACTCAATAACGAACTGGGGGAAGCGCGTCCTCCGGTCATTGTAATAAGTAGCCGCGAAAGTCAGGCGGATCGGGAACGGATGGAGGCTTTAGGTGCCAGGCGATTTCTCGCTAAACCGTATAAAGAGCACCAGCTTCAGGAAGCCTTGGCGGCGGTGGGTCTGCGCCTGCCTGATTTGACGATTGCCTAGCATTTCTAGCTGAAATCAGCGAATTCCACTAGATAAACGGTCAAATTCACTGAATTGACGGTTGCACTCTGCCGCGTATAGTTTAATATTGGGAAAAATATCCCAAATATAAACAAACAACGGAGAGAAGAATGTACTCACGATTAACCACGGTTTCTTTGGTCCTAGGGCTCGTTTTGGTGGCTGGCTGCAGCTCGGACGGTACGGTCGTTACTGATGTGCCTGGGGATGGCCCCGGATCCGATCTAGGTGTCAAGCTCCGAGCGATAGACAACACTGAAGCTTTCTACAGCGAACTTCGGGGTGCTCTGCTGCAACAGGCACAGGGTGGATTCACAGGTGATTTGGGCTTTCCTGAGTCTATTCAGGTTGAAGCAGTAGCTGCCCCAGGGGTTGCAGCTGATTTAAGTGCAACATCTGATGCCTCTAATACGCGTAACGAAGTCACCTCCACGAATGTGCAAGAAGCTGGAGTTGATGAACAGGATCGCGTAAAGCTAAGCAGCGATGGCAG
>CAZQOI010000024.1:0-7954 GCA_964594905.1 uncultured Granulosicoccaceae bacterium | reverse complement strand
TGCAAGAAGCTGGAGTTGATGAACAGGATCGCGTAAAGCTAAGCAGCGATGGCAGGCGTCTTTATGTGTTGTCGAGCGGCTATGAATTCGATACTCCACTACCCACCAATGTAGACACAGTCGATGAATCAATTTTATCGACATCGCTACCAGCGCCTAATCAGTTTGTCACACGCTTGCGAATCATGGGGCTGGATGCGGATGCTTACGATGCAACGTCACTTGGCGAAGTCACTGTCGGACTTGAAGGTCGTTACGCTGATGGTTTTTATCTGTATGAAAATAACGGCGTTGATTCGGCGGTAGTTACGTCGACTGGTAATGGTTACTGGGCGAACTGGAGCGACCCCTATGGTTTCTCTGGTCTTACTAGTGTTGTATCGCGTGTTGATGTCAGCAATCCTCAAACCGCTGGGGTCACGGGATCACTTGAAATAGATGGGCAGATAGTCTCCAGCCGCCGTATCGGCAAGCACTTCTTTTTTGCGTCTCGCTATTACCCGTACTTTCCACAAGTCACACCGGGTACCTTGAGTGAGGAGGAGCTTCGTCAGCGTCTTGATACCACTGATCTTGCAACACTGTTGCCTGAATACCATGACCGTCAGACAGATCAGCGACTGCCTTTGATAGAGCCAGCTGGTTGTTTTGTTGCACCCAAGCCTGCTGATACGCCCTGGTATTCACCCGATATCATTACGCTTGGCGTTATTGATCTCGATACGATGCAACTAACCGATTCAGAGTGCTATCTCGGATCAACCGAGACATTGTATGCGTCACCGAATGCGGTTTACCTTGCAACTACACAGTGGGATTATGCATTCGGCCCGATCGCACTCGATGGAAATCTTGTTGACGTTGATGATGCCGCCTTGACGACAGATGCCATCTGGCGTGACCCAAGAACAACCACCGACATCCATCAATTTGATATCGATGGTGGTCAACTCGTCTACACAGGATCTGGCGCTGTTGATGGTCACCTTGGATGGAATGAACTGCGTAAGCCTTTTCGCATGAGTGAGCAGGATGGTTTTTTACGTGTCGCGACAATCAATGATCAGCAAACACGCGATAGCAGTCCGATATTTCTAACCGTGCTTAAACCTGATGGCCAGGGTAATCTTGCACGCGTCGCACAATTACCGAACGATACCCATCCAGAATTGATCGGCAAACCGGGTGAGCAACTGTACGCATCGCGCTTTCTTGGTGATCGAGCGTATCTGGTGACCTTTCGCCAAACTGATCCACTGTATGTGATCGACATGAGCAATCCGGTTGACCCACGTATTCTTGGTGAACTCGAAATTGCCGGCTACAGTGATTACCTTGAACCGATTGGTGAGAATCATCTTCTCGGTATTGGTAAGGATGCAGTTGCCACGGGTGATCCTGGCGACGGTCGAGGTGCCTTGGTACAGGGTGTAAAGCTGTCGCTGTTCAATATTGAAAATCCCAGCCAACCGTATGAAGTGCAATCGGTACTTGTGGGCGAGCGCGGTACGCATTCGATTGCTTTGAGCAACCATCGCGCAATCACGATTCAGCGCGCGACTGATGAACATCCTACGCGTGTCAGCTTCGGTATTGATGTGCATGGCCGGGCAAATCCCGATGCTAGTTATGTATCACCGCAAACCTGGTACCCGTGGAGCTATACCGGCTTGCATGGGTTTGATGTGCGGGGTGGCGATGATGCAGGAATAACAGCCCGTGGCAAAATACTGGTTGAGTCTGCCAGTGGTTCTGTTGACCGATTTGGTGGTCCACAACAACACGGTGATCGTTCAGTAATGGTTAATGACTCCGTCTATTATGTGCACGGCGCTGATGTGTGGGGTGCACCTTGGGACAACCTGGGCAGTGCTAACGGTCCAAGATAGCGACAGCTGAGGATCGCTTGGTGCCATAATCAAACCCCGCACAGTGTCGTGCGGGGTTTTTTGTTGAGTAGCAAGGTCGATTCTCATGCGCGTTGGAATAATTGGTGGTTCGGGCTACACAGGTGTTGAGTTGCTCAGGTTGCTGGGACCTCGTCGTGATGTCGAGGTCGCGTTTGTCAGTTCTCGTGCTCAGGCTGGCACACGTGTCGATGCATTGTTTCCAAGTTTGCGCGGTTTCTGCGACATCGTTTTTTCTGACCCTGCTGATGTATCCAAGGTCGAGTGTGATCTGTTGTTTTTTGCAACACCTAACGGTACTGCGATGCAACATGTGCCAGCACTGTTGGAGCGTGGCATCAAGGTCGTTGATCTCTCAGCTGATTTTCGTCTGCAGGACGTTGCCCAGTGGGAAACTTGGTACGGAATGACTCATGCCTGCCCAGAGCATGTAGCCAACGCGATCTATGGATTGCCTGAAATGAATCGTGATGCCATCAGGAATGCATCGTTGGTTGCCAACCCCGGTTGTTATCCCACTGCTGTACAACTTGGGTTTATGCCGCTCCTCGAAGCTGGTCTGGTCAAGACCGATTCGTTGATTGCAGACGCTAAGTCAGGCATTACCGGAGCAGGACGTGGGGCCTCGGTTGCCAATCTGCTGGCCGAAGCAAGCGACAGTTTCAAGGCTTATGCAGTTTCAGGCCACCGGCATTTGCCAGAGATTGAACAGGGCTTGTCATTAATGTCCAGCACCGCCATTGATCTGACCTTTACGCCTCATCTCTTACCAATCATTCGAGGTATTCATGCAACTTTATATGCTGAACTTGATGACGCACATAGCGGTATGACAGTTCAAGAGTTGCAGTCGCTGTTCGAAAAGCGCTTTGCGGGCGATGCCTTTGTCGATGTTATGCCGCAAGGTAGCCACCCTGAAACGCGATTTGTACGAGGTAGCAATGTTTGCCGCCTGGCGGTGCACAAACCGCAAGGTCGGCGGCGTGTAGTGGTACTCGCCATAGAGGACAACCTGGTCAAGGGAGCTGCCGGTCAGGCAATACAGAATATGAACTTGATGTTGGGTTTCAGTGAAACTGCAGGGCTTGAGCAGCCTGCGTTACTACCCTGATGAATTACCTGCCATCTTCACGAATCCTGCTGTTTACCTTGTTTGGTATCGTTGTGCTTTGTGCGGCATTGTTAGGTTATCGCTATGGCGCCGATAGTCAGCGACTAACAACAGACTCTGGATCCGTGACGACAATATCCACGGCTCAGCAGTCACAAGCGCTGCAACAAGTGACTCACGAACGTGACGTCGCTAATACAGCTCTTCAGCACCTACAACAAAGTCTGGCAGATGCGGGACGCTTGACCGATAAAGACAAAGCAGAGCTCGATCTGTATCGACGCATTGCATCAGATTCCACGCCAGGTGGGTTAAGTATCGATAACGTGATACGCGAGGAAGAGCAGCTTGCGATTACATTGATTCAATCTCGCGGTCGTAAAGCCGTTAACGGTGTAGTGAAGGTTGCGGTAACCCGCGTCAAAGACGACAAAACCGAGCGTTTGATCGTCCCAGCCTCGACGGGTGAGAACGAGACGGAGTTTGATTTTCGGTTTTTTGAGACCATTAATATCCCAGTGCTCTCCGTCGATGGATTCGCCCCACAGCTGCTGGAAATCACGGTTTCGCCCAATGGTGAGGCCTACAAGGAATTCACGGCCGAATTTGACTGGGAAGACGTGATTCGGCAGCGTTGAACTTGTGCCGGCAATACTTGACTAAAACAGTCGGTCATGTACACTAGGGCTGTAAATGCAAATGAGAGGAATTCCCAAATGAGTGCAGAAGAGGTCAGCATCGACGACTTCGAGATGCCCGATCCGCTCGTGTTCACCGAAGCCGCTGCGCTGAAGGTCAAAGAGCTGATAGACGAGGAAGGTAACCCTGATCTCAAATTGCGGGTGTTCGTCTCTGGCGGCGGTTGTAGTGGTTTTCAGTATGGTTTCACCTTTGATGAAGTCATCAACGATGGCGACACAGAAGTGCAGAAAGAAGGTGTCAAGCTACTGATTGATCCAATGAGCTTTCAATACCTGACAGGTGCTGAAATTGATTACACCGAAGGGCTGGAAGGTTCGCAATTCGTGATACGTAATCCGAATGCAACAACAACCTGTGGTTGCGGGTCGTCATTCTCTGTCTGATCGTTCGCGAAGTAACCATCTCGAACAAGCGATTGGTACTGATTTACCGGACTGGCAGCAACCTGCAACCCTGTCCGCGACCGTCATCCGCGGCACCCACGTTCGGCTTGAACCCCTGACTCCTGAACACACGCCTGATTTGTTCGCGGCGTTCAGTGAAGATCGTGAGGGCTATGGCTGGACTTACTTGCCTTATGGTCCGTTTGCCAGTGAAGCTGAATTTCGCCTTTGGACTACCCAACTCAGTAAATCCAGTGATCCACTGATGTATGCCTTGGTGGATACCGCCACTAGTAAAGCTCTTGGTGTGGCGAGCTATCTGCGGATCAACCCGGCGTCAGGATCTGCCGAGGTCGGTCATATACATTTCTCAAACAGCCTGAAAAAAACCAAGGCCGCAACCGAGGCGATGTTCTTGATGGCGCAGCACGTTTTTGATCTGGGTTATCGTCGTTACGAATGGAAATGCGATGCGCTGAATCAAAATTCGCGACAGGCTGCCGCTCGGTTTGGTTTTACCTATGAAGGGATTTTTCGTCAGGCGACTGTGTACAAGGGACGAAACCGCGATACCGCTTGGTACTCGATTATTGATTCAGAGTGGCCAGCGCTGCGTGATGCCTACGAAACCTGGTTACAGAACGAGAATTTTGATGAGCAAGGACAACAGCGGCAGTCTTTGAGCTCGCTATTGAATTTGTCGCAACGATAGCAACTGCACGTTGCCAGTTACTAACTCGTCTTACCAGCCAGCTCTTGGCAGTCTCGTTCAGTTGGCATCTTTAAGTTGCGCAACACGTTCTTCAGAGTCCGCAGTAGGCATGACGCTGCGCATTTGCGCGATCATTTCATCAGACACGGCTTTGAGTTCTGAACGATAAGCCTTGGCAATTGGAGATGCTGCAGGTAGTTCGATCTTGAGCGGATCTACGTGTGTGCCGTTCTTGCGGAACTCGTAGTGAAGATGCGTTCCTGTAACACGCCCAGTACGTCCAACGTAGCCGATAACATCACCTTGATTGACACGCTTTCCAACTTTGGATTTATCAGAGATACGTGACATATGGGCATACAGCGTACTGATGCTGTCACCGTGTTGCAGAACAACGGTCTTGCCGTAACTGGTTTTGGTACCTGAAAACTTTACAACTCCATCAGCGGTGGCATAGATTGGTGAGCCATGCGGGGAGCCATAATCAACACCTCGGTGAGCACGAATCTTGTGCAAGACAGGATGCATGCGATTTGGATCGAAGTGAGATGTGATTCTTACGACATCAACCGGGTGGCGCATAAACGTTCGTCGCTTCGATTGGCCATCGGGTGAATAGTAGCCCGTGTGACCTTCGTTACTGGTAAAGCGAATGGCGCGGTGTGTTCTACCACCTCTTACAAATTCAGCGGCCAGGATATCGCCGTCACCTATGTATTTGCCTTCGCGGTATAGGCGGTCATAAACAATACTGAAGTGATCGCCTTTACGAATGTCGCGAGCGAAATCCAATTCCCATTGAAAGATGCGCGCAAGTTCCATGATTGTGGATTGCTTTAAATCAGCTTCTTCTGCAGCAAGGTAAAGGGATTGTTCGATAGTGCCGGACGTGACCACTCGCTCTTTTTCGACGGGTAAGTCGATTGATGCAACGGCGAAATCATTTGCCGAACGGCGAACAGTGATGCGTTTGTTTTTGCCTACCTTGGCGCTCAAGCTGTGGAAGTCGCCGTTTGGCATTTGCGTAATCATCAGCTCTTGCCCGATTTTTAAATTGGACAAATGCTTTTTCACTATGTCGTCAGTGAGCAGCTGCGGCATGTGTTCGATCTTTACCCCGTGATCATTAAGAACACCTGAAAGGGTATCGCCAGAAGCAATCTTTACAGCTGTTTTAGTGGCACCCGTTGGGCCTTCCGCTTGTTGTTTTACGGCTTGTAAAGCAGGGTGGTTAACAAGGTTGGACACTGTGACGGTACGAGGAGCATCCACGCGACCTTCTGGTGTCAGTGCGTCGAGTTCGCCGAACAATGGCATCTCTGCAGCGAGTGTCGCTGCGTCATCCTGTACTAGCTCAGTTCCAGGTTTCGTGAAGCCGTTCATTGCTGCCTGAAATCGCGCCGAGTAGGCGGGGGTGTTCAAGGCATCGCTTGAGTCGTCAAAAAAGAAAGTCGGTTGAACCAGCTTGGCGATACGGGTAACTGCCGGGGCCATTTCTTCGACGGTACCTGTGCTGGTGGTTGTCCAGAGTATGCCGCCCGCGATCGCAACCAATGCTGCTGTCAGCTTTCTCGAATGGCCAAACTGTGGTTCAGGATCAGCGTTAAGGCGAACCGCGCCAGCTGAAACACCGCGGCCACTGGCACTGCGAGAATTTTTGTTTCGAGCCAAGCGTTTTCGGTTGCCAAATAGCGCCAGCCCGATACGCGGTTGGCTGCCAGTTTCTATGCTGGATACTGATCTGGTGAAATCCACACTATGTGGGCGGAATGGGGCGTTCTTGATGCTCAACGCAATAATCCGTTTTTCAGTTGTCGTTTGTGAGTGGGGCGCATGAATTTTAGTTATAGTCTTGCCATTACGCTCCCTGTCCCGAAATTGTAGAACAAGTTCACTAAAAGAGGGGTTCTTCAAGCCTTTCAACCGCTTTATTTACATTTTCTACACTCAATCGTAACTTAGCAGCAGCAGATAGACATGAGTTCCGCTTCATCCTCAAGCAGCAACAACTCCAACGGCGAATTTCCACCGATTGACGATCAAATTGCTTTGATCTCGCGCGGTGCTGACGAAATCCTGGTACTTGACGAACTCAAGGCGCGTCTTGAAGAGGGTCGACCACTGCGTATCAAGGCGGGTTTCGATCCGACTGCGCCAGATTTGCATCTCGGCCATACCGTGCTGCTGAACAAAATGCGCCAGTTTCAGGATCTTGGGCATCAGGTTATTTTCTTGATTGGGGACTTTACCGGACGAATAGGTGATCCCAGCGGGCGCAATGCCACCCGACCGCCACTCGATGATGAGGCAATACTCGCCAACGCAGAAACTTACAAGGATCAGGTGTTCAAGATCCTGGACCCTGAGCGGACCGAAGTTCGCTTCAATGCGGAATGGTTTGGGCCGATGAGCGCCAGTGACCTCATTCGGCTTGCGTCGCGTCAAACTCTCGCACGCATGCTGGAGCGGGATGATTTTGCCAAACGTTATCGGGAGCAGCAGCCTATCGCTTTGCATGAGTTCTTGTATCCGATGGTTCAGGGCTACGATTCAGTGGCATTGAAATGCGACGTCGAGTTGGGTGGAACTGATCAGAAGTTCAATCTCTTGATGGGCAGGGAGTTGCAGAAAGGCAATGGCCAGCCCCCACAGATCGTCCTGACAATGCCACTGCTGGAGGGGCTCGACGGTGTCAAGAAAATGTCCAAATCACTGGATAACTACGTCGGCGTGGATGATGCGCCAGAGGACATGTTCGGGAAACTGATGTCGATTCCTGACGACATCATGTGGCGTTACTTTGATCTGATCAGCCTTAAAAGTAATGAGGAGATTGCCGGCTACCGTAAGGCGATCGAGGAAGGCATGAACCCTCGAGATGTGAAGTTCCTGTTGGGACTAGAAATAGTTGAGCGCTATCACGATAAAAATCTCGCAGAATCGGCCAAGGAAGCCTTTATCAATCGCTTCAAGCATGGCCAACTGCCGGATGATCTGGAAACCTTCCCAATATCGGTTGGGGAGGGTCGTCCTCTGGCAAACCTCCTGGTGGATGCTGGACTGACCAGCGGTACCTCGGATTCTCATCGGATGATCAAGGCTGGAGCGGTAAAGATCGATGGTCACAAGTCTGATGACG
>CAZQOI010000023.1:33960-41425 GCA_964594905.1 uncultured Granulosicoccaceae bacterium | reverse complement strand
AACATCATTTAGACGTCACCGAAAAAGTCTCAATCAAAATAGCACACACCTAAAAAACCTTGGGCAGTCCCCCATTGATACCTAAAAACCCCATAACCAGCCACTTCCGCAAATCTCCAACCAACACATGACGTGTTTAAACACGTCACTGTGAAACCCAATAACGGACAGGATGATGGGCATATCCGAGACTAGTAATCGTTAATCGACGTCAAAGGGTAAAACCACAAAATATCCAATTTTCAAACAACTATTCAATACTGTAATAATATACAGTTTTTTAATCTAAAACCACTACTCATTAAAAATCACTTAAAGTAAAATCAAGGTCACCAAATCTGTGGTTTTCTTCAATGACCAAGAAGCCTCGCTTGATGGATCAAGTAAGAGAAGCGATTCGTAGTCGTCACTATAGCTATCGCACTGAACAGGTGTACGCTGATTGGATAATTCGCTACATCAAGTTCCATGAACTAAAGCATCCAAATGAAATGGGAGATAAGGAAATCAACGAATTCCTTATCCACTTAGCCACTGAAAGAGCAGTATCTCCAAGTACACAAAACCAAGCTTTATCCAGTTTGTTGTTTCTATACAAACATGTTCTGAACAAACCATTGGGTGACAGTATTCATATGGTTCGTGCGAAGCATAAACCTCGTCTGCCGGTGGTTCTGACGCGGGAGGAAGTTGGCGCGATACTTGAAAAACTACCTGCTACTTACGATTTGATTGCAGCGTTAATGTACGGCTCAGGTCTACGCCTGATGGAATCTCTTCGGCTACGTATCAAGGATTTTGACTTTGATCATCGTGCCATTGTTATTCGCTCAGGCAAAGGCGGCAAGGATCGAGTTGTCACATTGCCCGACGAACTGATCGGGCTTATCCAAGCCAGAATCGAATGGGTCCGCACAGTTCACAATCAAGATTTGGTCGAAGGCTTTGGCGCTGTCGAATTACCCTATAGCCTGAGTCGCAAATACAAGAATGCGGATAAAGAACTCGGGTGGCAATTTTTCTTTGCGGCAAGAAACCGTTCCGCCGATCCTCGAAGTGGGGAAATAAGGCGTCACCACATTCATGAACAATCTATGCAACGCAACATGAAAAAAGCGGTGCGTGCGGCGGGAATAGTAAAACCCGCGAGCTGCCATACCTTCAGGCATTCCTTTGCCACTCATCTACTTGAAAACGGCGCTGATATTCGTACCGTCCAAGAGCAACTGGGACATCAGGATGTCCGAATCACACAAATCTACACTCACGTAATCAAGCGTGGTGGGCTGGGAGTACGAAGCCCACTGTCCGATATATTCAGCTTTGCGAAAAAAAGAGGCTAACTGGGAATTCGTGAAAGGGCTGAAGCGCTGACGCCGCTGGCCTGCCAGCACTAACCCACGCCAAGTGACGGGCACCTTCAGGCGTAAGGCTCACAAATTCAACGTTATGGCCTGATTCCTGCCGCCCAATGTAAAAATCGGGCAAAATAGCGCACTCGCAGTTGCCCGCAACTGACATTTCTTCTTACAAATAGAGTGTAGAAACTTCATGTCATCTGGTCGTGTCACGCTGTTAGGCGGTTCTGGTTTCGTTGGGTCTGAGTTGACCGCTCGCCTGGCGCTGCAATTTGATGAGGTCGTAGTTTTGACCAGACGGGCTCAGCGCTTACGCTCGATTCGCGTTATGCCGAATGTGAAAGCAGTTGAAGCAAACGTTCACGATGCAAAAGAATTGGGCGACGCATTGATTGGTTCCAATATCGTCATCAATCTGATCGGCATCCTGAATGAGTCGGGCGGCAAGAACACCAACGGTTTTGAATCTGTGCATGCCGATCTAACAGCGAAGGTCCTCGAGGCCTGTGGTAATGCTGGGGTCAATCGCTACTTGCATATCAGTGCTCTACATGCGGATGCCGAGAACGGCAGCAGTGATTATTTAAAGAGTAAAGGTCTTGCTGAAAATCACATCAAGGCCAGCAGTAATATCAATTGGACAATCTTCCGACCTTCAATCATTTTCGGCAAGGGCGATTCCTTCTTCAATCGCTTTGCAGGTTTGTTACGTGCAATGCCGGTGTTCCCATTGGCAGTCCCTGAATCACGAATGGCACCGGTGTATATCGGTGATGTGTGCAACGCACTAATCAACGCAATCAATGATCCATCAACATCAGGTGAAACGATAGAACTTGTAGGTCCTGAAGAATACACCTTGCGCGATCTAGTTCAATACACGTGCGACGTCGCTGATATCGACAGCAAGATCATTGGCCTGCCAGATTGGGCAGCGCGTCTTCAAGCTCGGGTAATGGAATTTGTACCAGGTAAACCATTCACCCGTGACAACTACAAGTCCTTGCAAACTGACAGCGTCGGATCACCTGGCACCGAACCTCAGCCAACATCACTCAATGCCATCGTGCCACGTTACCTCGGTGCCAACGATTGGGCAGGTCAATTACAAAAGCGACGCGCTGGTGCTCGTCGTTAAGAGTTGCTCGCATCGTCTGAGTTAACCAGATAACCCTCCATGCGTTCCAGCCGTTCGGCGGCTGGAAGCTCAGATACGGTTCTAGCCAGATCGTAAAAAGCTTCAAGATCCTCCCCTGCTTCACGATGCATAGCGGCAAACGCCGGTACATAGCGTCGATAGGTTGAAACCGCCAGCAGCCTCGCATTATTAAGTTCACGACTGAACCAGTTGTCGTATCCGCTGTAGCCATCCCACTCCGCCTTTTGCGCTGCATAGTTATCACGCATGGTGTCAAACAAAGCCTGTTTGGCATCTCGCTTGGCGACTTCATCAAGTGGTTCTGCATATAACTTCACTAAGTCTGCACGTGTCGCTTGCAAGAGCTCTACAAATTCCTGATTTCGCTGTAGGTAGGAATCATAAGCATCAATACGTCTCGTCTCGCCACGCGAGTCAAGCCAAAGCCTGGTTCCGTGTTGTTCGACGAATGAGGCAAAGGCTTCGTTGAAGTTACTATCGTCTTTGATGTACAGCAGCTGGTGCGCGAGCTCATGAAACAGCGTACCCACAAAGCGAATATCGCCACCGCGCAGCATGGTGTCGAGAATCGGATCATCAAACCAGCCCAGTGTTGAATACGCGGACGCACCACCAACCGTCACATCATAATTATCCGCAGCAAGTCCATCGGCGTAGCGTTGTGCATCTTTGCGATCAAAATAGCCGCGATAACTGACACAACCGGCAACTGGAAAACACCAAAGGCGCGGCACTAGGGAAAACTCTTCAGCTGCCACCACATTCCAGGTTACCGCATCGCGCCCGGTTGCTGCATAGGTCGAATAACTATCGTTATCAGGAAGGCCAAGTTCCTCTACTGCATACTGGCGAGCATCAACCAAAGTTTGCAACTGCTTGCGCAAAGTTGCGTCTGTGTCTTCACTGGCAAGCAGTTTTTCCACCGATTCGCGAGATCGCATCAGTTTCAAATGTCCACCAATCGCCTGCGAATAATAGGAGACTGTGCTACACGAACTGATGAAGAACACTGCTATCAACAGCAGCGAATGCTTAAACGAAGGTCGAGATGACATGCGCATAAGTGTACCATCGGGTCCATGAAAGCAAGCACCATCCTTAGCCGATGAAAACCTATCTCGTCGGTGGCGCTGTACGCGATGAACTCCTCGGCCAAGCCGCAGGGGATCGCGATTGGGTGGTCGTTGGCTGCACACCTGAATCCATGCTAGAACAAGGTTACCGTCCGGTTGGCAAGGACTTCCCTGTCTTCCTGCATCCAGAGACACACGAAGAATACGCACTCGCCCGCACTGAGCGAAAAACCGCACCGGGCTACCACGGCTTCAGCTTCAACACGGATGTATCGGTCACCTTGGAAGAGGATCTCGAGCGGCGGGATCTGACAATCAATGCCATGGCGCGCGACGCCAACGGCGAGTTAATCGATCCCTACAACGGCAAGCGTGACCTCGACGCACGCGTGTTACGCCATGTCTCCGATGCGTTTATGGAGGATCCCGTACGTGTCTTGCGTGTTGCGAAATTTATGGCGCGCCTGGCGCCTCTTGGGTTTCATGTGGCTGATGAGACACAGGCACTGATGCGCTCGATGGTTAGTAATGGTGAAGTTGACAATCTCGTCGCTGAACGTGTTTGGCAAGAAATGCAAGCAGCAATGCTTAGCCAACGCCCGAGGGCTTTTTTTGAAACCTTGCGTGATACACACGCCTTAGCCGTCATCCTGCCAGAAATCGATGCTTTGTTTGGTGTCCCTCAACCAGAAAAATGGCACCCGGAAATCGACAGTGGTGAACACACCATGCTTGTAATCGAACAAGCGTGTGAACTTGGCGCGTCACTCAACACTGACGCCTCATTGAATGTGCGTATGGCGGCCCTTTGTCACGATCTAGGAAAAGCGGCTACACCCAAAGACGAATGGCCATCGCATCGTGGACATGAAGAGCGCGGCCATGGAATTAGTGAATCTTTTGCAAAGCGATTACGGCTTCCTGCTCACATTCGTGATACCGCAATGCTCACTGCGCGTCACCACACGCATTGTCATGACGCCGAAATTTTAAGCACAGGTAGACTTACCAAGCTTCTGAAAACACTTGACGTCACAAGAAAGCCTGAGCGCTTTGAAGAAATACTGATTGCCTGTGAAGCAGATGCAAAAGGTCGGCTGGGCTTTGAAAACAAGCCTTACCCTCAACGGGACTATCTGCACAAGGCCGCTGATGTGTTTCGATCAGTCGATGGTGGCGCAATCGCCGCTAGCACCAAGGACAAAAGCCAGATAGCCGATGCCTTGCATGCCGCAAGAGTCAGCGCATTGAAAGTCTGGCGTAATTCACTGGCAAGTTGAAACTGTCGCGCGACTTTAACAAGTTGATACTACTAATTCGCAGCTTTACGGTACTGGGATAATTGCCGCTTCGGGATCAAAGGCCAGCCAGGCGAACGCAAAGTGCACACCCTGATCTCGCTGATCCAGCTGTGAGCCTTCCAGCTCACCGTCAACCGCAAGCCCGAAGGCATTCCATTGTGAACCTGTCTCTTCATCGACAATTGCACCATCCTTCAAATGGAAGTTAAGTACTTTATCGTCAAGCTCTCGACTGAATGCAGCAGCTGCTGGAATCATTCGTGATTGAGCAATAACACCGCTGTCTAACGCTGATGCTGCCGTTGCTGCTGCAAACACAGCCACGGCTTCGTCATCGACCATGATATTCATTACCGGCGTGTCTTTTAGTGGTGTTACCGGAACGAGTTGTGTTTGCCCTTTACTACCAATACTCAACACACGTTCCATCGCTGGCAAGCGATCATCCTTCTCACCAAAATACAAGAATGGATTATTATTGATATCGTCGTAACCCGTGTATGGATTCTGTCCATAAAAGCGGTTATAGCCCGTATCACGCGATAACACTTTGCCATCAGGATAGGCTTCGGCAAAGTCTGCATAGCCAACGATCTGAGATTTTATCTGTGTAAGTTTTACGCCGTTGTACTTTCCAATAAGCCCAACACCGTTAAACTGCTGCCACCAGGATTCACTCTGCCGATCGTACATAACCAGATCACTTTTGCGCAAACGACCTGTGGTACCGAAGTCCAGTACCGTGTCGTCAACCGTGCGATCAAACACAATGGACGCGTTACACAAAGGGCAAAACGTAACCGATACGGGCTTACCATCGACTACGTCATTAACTATCTCGTGGTACATCAATATCTGTAAGGGGTAAGCACGCACCTCGTCGCCCATCTTCAGTGCTATAACCGGTTCTACGTCTTCGAGCCAGTCATTGGCTGATGCAACGTCAATAAATACCGGATTATCTACAGCTGGAATGCCGTCTTTCGGTGGGCCGCCTGATGTGATTTCACGAATATCAATAGAGATATTCTCATAATCAGTCAGAGGGAATTCGCCTTGCGGAAAACGCGATTGAGCGGAGGCGTTAGTAAGCAATGCGAGGGCACAGACCAACCCTAGCCCCACTGATAGTTTTACTCGCTTCATACCCACTCCTGATCTGCCGGCTGCGGCATACTCAGAGCATACCTAACCTTGTGTTAGTGGGGTTTAAGACGCTTTAGTTCAGTGTTTAAGAATGTGTCGATTAAAATGCTGCTCAAACCACGGCAGCACATTACCGACCCAGGTGTAGGCAAGCGCCCAGGCGAGAACAACGCCAGAGGTATTGGCGACCATATCGAGGACTTCGAAATTACGGGTCGGCGTCATTCCTTGCAGAAACTCTATACCGATTCCCATGGTGATAAAGCCAATGACGAGTATCAATCGCGCCAGATCATGGCGATAAATCTGTGCAAACCAACCCATTAGTGCGGCATACACAATAGTGTGCAAGATCTTGTCTTGAATCAGGAAGCTCTTCACAGCAGACGGAATGCTGATCACGGATCCCCCAAACACCAGGGCGACCAGCGCAAAACCAATACACAGCCACAACCACTTGTATTGCAGGTGATTGCTTGAAAGTACATCACGGGTTGAAAAATCGAATTGCATAAATTGTGACTTAAAGCCTGATACGCCTTTATCGGTCAGTCTCAAAATAATATGAAGAGTTTCAAAGCCTAATTGTTACGTATACGGAAGCTGCGAGAATAAACACTAACAAGATGTGACCGATGCTTGATAGACACAGCGGATGCGTCCAGGCACCACCTCGCAATCGGGCAACTGTGATAATCAGCACACAATAGGCGCTTACGCTTATAGCTACCCACAATGCTACGCCGTCTGCCTCCAGCGACCAGTTCAATTTATCGCGCCCCTCGAGGATCCAACCTGTTAGCGAATACACCATGAAGAATCCATTCATCACGATAGGTATCAGCAATAAAGCGAATTGCATCACAGGACCAGCGACCCGGGTGTCACCAGCTATACGATTCATCTCGGGCACTTGAAACAGTTAGATCGGAGTTGATTGCCTGACGGAATCATAACGCTATTCCATGTTCTAATTGTGAAATTCAGGATATGATCAAATTTCGCTATCCAGTATTTTTACCCAACTGTCACCGCATCTGGTTTGGAGAATTAAACATGCAGCATCGCACCATGAAGACGCTTGTAGCCGGGATTGCACTCGGTCTGTCCATGACCTTGTTCGCTGGCGAGGCTGATGTTGTCGGTGGCAAAATCACGGCCCTTGGTGATGGGCGATTTCGGGTTGACGCAACCGTCATGCACGGAGATACCGGTTGGGATCACTACGCAGATCGATGGGATGTGCTCGCGCCCGATGGCAGTGTTCTGGGTAGCCGTGTACTGGCACACCCACATGAAAACGAGCAACCCTTTACCCGCTCGTTAACGTTGACAATACCCGCAGATGTTGCCGAAATCACGTTGCAAGCAAACGATTCGGTGCACGAACTTGGCGGTAAGACATTCACCTTGGCGGTACCGCACTAA
>CAZQOI010000023.1:29862-33860 GCA_964594905.1 uncultured Granulosicoccaceae bacterium | reverse complement strand
CGATTCGGTGCACGAACTTGGCGGTAAGACATTCACCTTGGCGGTACCGCACTAAATTTTGCTGTCTGAGAGTAACGCGCTATAGCGCGAACATAACAAACAACAACAAACCAAGTGCCAGCCGGTAAATAACAAAAGGCCCCATCCCGATACGATTGATCATCGCCAGGAAAAAGTAGATACAAACAAAGGCACTGATCGCGGCGAGCACGGTACCGAGTAACAAGGCGTTCCAATCAATAGGCACAGGGCTGCCAACCAGATCCTTTGTCACACCTAAGCAAGACACGACAATAATCGGGATCGACAACAGAAACGAAAAGCGCGCAGCGGCCTCGCGTGTCAAACCAATCAATAGCCCGGCAGTAATCGTGATACCGGAACGCGACGTACCGGGTATTAACGCAATAGCCTGCGCAACACCGATAAACACAAAATCTTTCCAGCTCAACGTATGTTCGCCGCGCTCACGTTTACCAACACGGTCGGCGTACCACAGCAAAAGACCAAAGATGATTGTTGTCGCGGCTATAACCAGCGGTGAACGTAAATGCGTTTCTATAGCGTCTTTGAATGTCAGCCCAAACAAGCCTGCCGGTATCGTTCCGACAATCACACCCCAGGCAAGTATGGCTTCAGGCGTCATGCCCTTGCCCATCAATGATTTGAAAAACGCTTCGGTCAGTTTCAGAATATCTTGTCGAAAATAGAACACAACGGCTATCAATGTGCCGAGGTGCACGGCCACATCAAAGCTGATGCCCTGATCTTCCCAACCCAGTAACTGCGGCACCAATATCAGATGCGCAGAGCTTGAGATCGGCAGAAATTCGGTCAGGCCCTGAACCAGGGCGAGCACAATGATTTGAACAGTATCCAAGTCGTATTCCGAGTAGGGCTACTTAAAGCCGGTGCGAAAGATCATGTTGATGAAAGCCACGAAGGACTTGAGAATAGCCTTTGCCGAGCGCCATTACCTGAAAGCGTTCACCCATTTCACCTGGTAGGGTGAGAGTTTTCACTGACTGATTAAGACGAACGCGCTCAGCCTCACTATCTAGGGTCGATGCTGTATCAGCGGCTAGCTCAGTCAGTTCATTAGCAAGAAGAAACTGCGACTGTGATCCGTAACCAAGTAACTCAAAACCCGACTCGATGGCGGCGCTCGCAACACGGGTAAAGTCAACATGTGCAGTAATGTCCTGCAATCCCGGATAAATCAGGGGATCGTGATGCGCTCGGTGCTGGTAATAACAGTTCAATGTGCCCGTCATCCGCTCTGACAAGTAATACTCACTTTGCGGATAACCATAGTCGATGAGCAGCACCACTCCATGCCCCAAGCTCGCATGTAACATACCCAGCCAGGGCCCAACCAGAAAATTGATTTCTGACACATAACCAGGTGGCAGTGCTTCACCCAGTGACTCTTCCAATGCCGCCACTTCGGTAACCATCGCATCACTAGCCGGTATAGGTGTCCAGGCAAAACCAGGATTAAGTGGGCTCAGGTTTTCGCCATCCACATTGGATCGACTTATTGCCAGTTGTTGTAATCCTCCAGCCGCCTGCTCACTTTTTTGAAATCGCGTTACCGGCATTGCGTCCATCACTTCATTGGCAACGATCACACCGTTAAAATTCTCAGGCAAGGATTCAAGCCAGCTCAGTCGCGCAAACGTCTCGGTATCAAGTGCTGCTTGCAGATCCACCTGTTGGCGTTGACGCAACTCAGCGCTCGGCTCAAGGATCATGTACTCAGTGTCTGAGTTTGCAGCTAACCGCCGATCGAGCTCGGGCAGTAAGCTTGCGGCTAGCTTGCCACTGCCAGCGCCAATTTCGAGTACCCGCGCATCGACGCCATTGGCGATAAGCTCAGCCAACTGCACAGCCAGCGCTTGTCCAAACAATGGCCCGAGTTCTGGCGCAGTTACAAAGTCACCATCGACGCCAAATTTCTGCGCACCTGCCATGTAGTAGCCAAGCCCTGGAGCATATAAAGCCAGTTGCATGAAATCAGCGAAGTCGAGCGGGCCATCCTGATCAATGCGCTGACAAATCAGATCCAGCAGACGCTCTGAGTGCGCAAGCGCTATATCGTCCGGTATCGGCAGTGAAGTGGCAGAGCCTGCGGACGGATTTTCGCCCGGTTTGCCTGAAGACAAAGATGACGACATGGCCTCAGCTCAGCCGCCCGGAACCTGCGCGCTCGTGCTGCCCTCGCTCAATCACAACGCCCACATTGGTTGACCCTGGCAAGGCATCCGGTTTGTGCAGGCGCAATCGCACCCAGCTGACTCCAAATTCGCGCTGAATCAGCTCAACGACCTTCTCCGCCATCGTTTCTATCAGCAAAAATCGGCTACCTGCCAGAAATTCTTCCAGTCGCAGGCTCAGCGCATGGTAATTCAGGGCATCTTCGATGCTTTCACTGGCTGCAGCCTTGCCAATATCGGCTGCCAGATCAAGATCGAGCACCACCGCCTGTGGGGTTTCGCGCTCATGATCGTAGATGCCGATGATGGTCTCGATGCGGAGATCTCTTATAAATATGCGGTCCATAGGCATTTAGTGTACGTCAGAACAGGATTATGGCGGCACTAAGGCCTCAATCCTGCTTGAGCACTGGAGATAAATTCGCTATGCTTCGCAGGCTAAGCGTTGTGAAGGTGCTTTTTGGCAACTTCACGAGTCATGCAAACCTTTTCGGAGCAGTTCCCCATGTCCAGAGTGTGCCAGGTCACCGGCAAGAGCCCCATGTCAGGCAACAACGTTTCGCACGCGAAAAACCGTCGTCGTCGTCGTTTCCTGCCTAACCTGCATACCCACAAGTTCTGGGTAGCCGCTGAAGGTCGTTTTGTCACCTTGCGCGTATCCTCTAAAGGAATGCGCATCATTGACAAACGCGGCATTGATACCGTTCTCGGTGAGCTTCGTGCTCGCGGCGAACGCGTCTGATTCGGAGATAGAAAATGCGAGAAAAGATCAAAATGGTGTCATCGGCTGGAACAGGCCACTTCTACACCACCTCAAAGAACAAGCGCACCATGACGGGCAAGCTGGAAATGAAGAAATTCGATCCAGTGGTTCGTAAGCATGTGATGTACAAGGAAGCGAAGATCAAGTAAGGCTTCGCATCCAAGCAATACGAAAGAGCCCGGCATGCCCGGGCTTTTTTATGCACAGCTTTTGAGATCGCGTATCAGTACGACTGCAACTGTCGAATTGTTGACATCTGGTCATTCACCACGAAAGGTCACAGCATTGACGGTAAGTTCATCTGCTGTCCTATACTCCGCGTATCGTTTGTTGGTAACTTTTCCGCGCCATGCCCGCTAGCACCGAAGTCTTGCTCGACGCCCATGAGCTCGAGCGTCGCCTCAGTGATCGCGCTTTGGTCAGCGGCATCTCGATCACGCTGGCGCGTGGTGATGTATTGGGCCTGTTAGGACTTAATGGCGCGGGTAAATCAACCACCTTAAGAATGTTGGCAGGTGTTCTGACTAGCGATGCAGGCTCGATAACCGTCTGTGGTCACTCGATGGTCGATGAGCCCCTCGCCGCTCGCGAGCGCATTGGCTTTCTACCTGATGAGCCGCCGCTCTACAATGATATGCGGGTAACAGACTACCTGACTTTGGTTGCGCGACTGCACCGCCTCAAAGGCTCAGAGTTAAAAGAACGAGTGAATCTCGTCATCGAGCAATGTGCTCTGCAGGAAAAATCTCGAGCACTGATCAACACACTCTCCAAAGGCTATCGCCAACGAGTCGGGCTTGCTCAAGCGCTGGTTCATGAACCTGAGGTTTTGCTACTAGATGAGCCGAGTAACGGTTTGGACCCACAACAGATGGACAGTATGCGCGACGTCATCCGTGGCACTGGTCGTGAACACGCAGTGATCTTTTCAACCCATCTACTCAGTGAAGCGCAAGCGGTGTGTAACCGAGTTGCCATCATGCATGACGGCAAGCTGGTTGCCGACCGCGCGGCTGACG
>CAZQOI010000023.1:27564-29762 GCA_964594905.1 uncultured Granulosicoccaceae bacterium | reverse complement strand
AACCGAGTTGCCATCATGCATGACGGCAAGCTGGTTGCCGACCGCGCGGCTGACGGGGATGACCTCGAAACACTGTTTCGCGGAGCCACCGAATGATCGGCACCATTGCAAAGCATGAAAGTGCCAGCATCGCTCGTTCTTTACAAAGCTGGGTGATTGCAGCTCTCCTTGCCCTGCTCTTCGGGTTTTTGTTTCTTCGTCAGCTCGAAGCCTTCATAGCAGTGCAGGCAACCCTCGCCCGCCAGGATCACCCGGTCGGCCTGACAGGTTTTATGAGTGTTCGTTATCTTGAACCATTGGCGCTCGCATTCACCTTCATTGCGCCACTGTTTGCCATGCGCAGCTTCAGCGACGAATTTCGTCAACAAACCTTTGTGCTGTGGCAGTCATCACCGGTCAAGATCAGTTCGGTGGTGATCGGTAAATTTCTGGGTTTGATGCTGGTGCAATTGCTGCTGATTGTCCTGGCTATTGCATTCCTTGCCTGCATGAATATTTTTGTCGCCGTCGATCTACCCGTGTTGTTTTCAGCCTTCATCGGTTTACTGCTTGTTACAGCTGCGTGCACAGCCGCCGGAATGTATTTTTCATCGCTAACACGACATGCCATGATCGCCATAGTCGCAACACTCGCCTTACTGCTTTTACTGTGGTTACTGGGCAGTGCCAGTCTCGGCAACTCAGGCCTGATAACAAGCTTGAAGTTCATTGCCATCCCTACGCACTTGCATGGATTTTTCCAAGGTTTTATCGGCACCAGAGATGTCGCCTATTTCATCCTGTTTATTGTGCTGTTCCTGGTGCTGACCATGATCCGCCTTGACGCCTTGCGTCACACAGGACGCTAAGACACATGCGCTCAGTCAAGTTGCACATGCTGTTGTCATTGCTCGTGTTGTTAATTGTCTTGTTGCTTGGCTTCCTGACAACACGCTTTCATACCAGTGTGGATGTCACTGCTAATCAGCGCCACAGCCTGAACCCATCCACCATCGCCACATTGAACGCACTTGATAAACCTGTCGAGATCATCGCTGTACTCGGTCCAAATCCCAGTCTACGCAACGGCGTCACCGCACTGATCACCCGGTTTCAATCAATTAACGACAAGATCAGTTTGCGCTTTGTTAACCCTGAAACAAACCCCGCCGAAGCTCGCGCCCTTGCTGCAGACCCAAGTGGTGAACTGATCGTACGTACTGCGGAGCGTGAACAACGCTTACAGAATCTATCCGAACGCAGCTTATCGAGCGCCTTGACCCAACTCGCTCAGGAATCGACAAGGCGTGTTGCGTTTATTGCTGGTCACAATGAACGTAGTCCTGAACGCAGTACCAATGATGACTGGCAGCTCGCCGCTGATAGCCTGGCAAAACTGGGCGTTGCATCGTCAGAGTGGAGTCTTGTCAGCGATCCGGTTATTACAGACGATATCGATTTGGTGGTACTCGCTGCGCCACAAACACCATTCTTCCCAGGAGAGATTGCAAGCCTGCTAAATCACATCAACGCTGGTGGAAACCTGTTGTGGTTGATGGAAACACCAACGGATTCAGATCGCGGTCCAGGACTCATTGATCTTGCCAACAACTTAGGTATTAGTACCTTGCCTGGCAAGGTTATCGATACGGCAAGCCAAGCACTCGCCGCTGACAGTCCTGATTTTGTACTGCTTGATCGTTTTCCGGCGCACCCTATTACCGCGAGCCTGACGAGCCCCGTGCTGTTGCCACAGACTCGAGCCCTCATCGCTGATGCACTTGCTGGTCAGGAAACCTTACCGTTGTTAATCACGCCTGAATCCAGTTGGACCGAAACCGGTGAGCTTGCTGGCGAAGTTCGTTTTGATGAAGGCAGTGACGAGACGGCTGGACCACTGTTACTGGGTGTGACCATCGAGCGCGCAAACAATCAACGCATCGCAGTGATTGCAGACGCCGACTTTGCTGCGTCGCAGTTTATCGGCAATGGTTCCAACCAGGCATTTACCGACAGCTTGGTGCTGTGGTTGACAGGCGATGCCGATGCCATCGACTTTGTCAGTCAAAGAGCTAACGATAGCGAACTGCGTTTGAGCACCAACTCAATCATCATCTTGACAGCCGTGTTGCTCGCAGGCTTACCGTTATTGATTCTGATAATCGGCTTGCTACTGCGTTGGCGTCAGCGCCGCGCGTGAACGACCACTGAATAACCAC
>CAZQOI010000023.1:22930-27464 GCA_964594905.1 uncultured Granulosicoccaceae bacterium | reverse complement strand
GAATGACGAGCGCACAACAAAAACGTCAACGCTGGGCAATACTGTTGTCAATAGTGACAGCAATATTGATCGTCGCTGTCGGTGCCACACTGTGGTTCGATAAATCACAGGCGGAGAAACATCAACTGAACTTTGCCAATGTAAAAACCATGATTTGGCGCCGTGCCGATTTATCCGATATAAGTTTCGAGCAACATGACACAGGCTGGCAAATAAACTCACCCTGTGCATTAGCGGTTAACTCTCAAAGGTTCGAACCACTTCTGACAGCACTCGCCAGTCGTGGCGAACGTTATGACGCCGCATCCGTTGACATCAAAGCAGCTGGCCTCGACACACCCGAAGCCTTACTCGTGATCGACGGTTCCGAACTGGCGATTGGCGCAAAGGACTTAAGTGGTCAATATCGCTACCTGCAACAAGGCGATAGCATCGCACTGATTCCAGAATGGGTTTTGTCACTGATCAACAGTGGCTTGACCGGCGTTGCTGAGCTCTCGGTATTCAACGGAAACCTGGTAGCGCTCACCCGATCCAATAGCGACAAGGACGAAACGACGGCGATCGATCCCGACCAACTGGCAAATGAGGCACTATCAAGCTTGAGTGCCAATCAGATTGTCACTTGGCCAATCGCTGATATGCCAGCAGTAACGGGTAGTGTTAACCTCAACGCTGAGTACGAAGACGGTCGCACTGAAATGTTTGAACTGACAATGACAAATAGTTTTGCCGCACTTCGCGCTAGCGACAGTGCCTGCGCCCATCTTCTTGAACCTGACGCCATACCCGACAGCATCACGCCCTGATGCCTGCCGCTAACCACTGATTCAGATGCCTGAACTCCCCGAGGTAGAAACTACCAAGCGCGGTATCGAACCTCATCTGCTTGACGCAACGATCGTGTCGATTCTGGTTCACGACAAACGCTTACGCTGGCCCGTTCCCAAGGACATTCAAAAACTCGCGGGCGAAAAAGTCACGAGTGTCACACGGCGCGGCAAGTACATACTCATCAACACAGTTAAAGGCAGCGCCTTGGTTCATCTCGGCATGTCGGGCAGTCTGCGCCTTTGCACAAGTGAAGACCCATTAAAGAAACATGATCACATCGAGGTGATTCTGTCTAATAATCAAATACTACGATTACATGATCCAAGACGCTTCGGTTGTTTTCTCTGGCAAGCGGCCAATGCAACAACGCATCCACTACTCGCATCCTTAGGTCCAGAACCACTAAGCGATGATTTCAATGCGGAGTATCTATTCACCAGAACACGTAAACGCCAGGTCGCTATCAAGAATCTGATCATGAACAGTGAGGTGGTGGTTGGCGTCGGTAATATCTACGCAAGTGAATCCTTGTTTCTCGCTGGCATTCGCCCTGGACGGGCTGCACAACGTGTCACTAAAAAAGAAACAGCTTTGCTTGTCGATACCATCAAGAAAGTACTGGCACGATCCATCAAGCAGGGCGGCACAACCTTGCGCGATTTCGTTAATAGCGATGGCAATCCCGGTTACTTCAAGCAGTCACTGCATGTCTATGGGCGCGAGGGTGAACCGTGTACCAAGTGTGCAACAGAAATAAAACAGCGAGTGATCGGACAACGTTCAACGTTTTATTGCACGCAGTGTCAACGCTAATGCAGAAATCCCAAAGCCCAACCCAGGCCCCAACTGATGTAGCTCCAGGCACAGCACAAACTGAACTGCTAGACGTTATAGTTATTGGGGCTGGCCTTGCTGGACTGACAACCGCAGTTGAATGCACAACAAGCGGACTTAACGTTCGTATTCTGGAAGCACAACCGCGTATTGGCGGAAGAGTGCATTCCTTATATCGCCAATCAAGTGATGAGCTAATCAACAACACACAGTTTGCCGATCTTGGCCCAACCTGGGTATGGGCCAAGTATCAGCCAGTGGTGCAACAATGGCTTAAATCACTTGATATCAAATTGATGCCTCAGTTTGAAACCGGCCAAGGCATGCTCGATCGGCATCAGGATAAAAATGCCGAACCTTGGTCGTTACCGGGACAAGATGGCATGACTCGCATACAGGGTGGGCCACAATCTATCGTCAATGGACTGGTGTCTCGCCTGGCACAAAACGCTATCGAAACAAACTCTCCAGTTGAACACATCACCGCAGAGTCAGAACACCTGTCCATCAAATCCCAGGACAAGCTCTACCGGGCACGCCACGTTATTGTTGCAACGCCGCTACCCATCACGGCGAACAGTATTACGTTTACACCCGCTTTACCTGACAACATGATGCAGCAACTCCAACTGACGACAACATGGATGGCGCAACAAGCAAAAGTGGTTATTCAATATCCAAACGCCTTCTGGCGTGAACAGGGTTTATCTGGTCGTATTGCCAGTCAAGTCGGACCTCTGGTCGAGGTACACGATCATTCAGACGACAAGGGTAATGATGCAGCCTTGTTCGGTTTTATGGGTGTACCGGCTGAGCTTCGTGAAAAACACCGCACAGAATTAAAAGAAGCAATCCGCACACAGCTTATTCGGGTCTTTGGTGATATCGCTGCAAACCCTAAAGATATTCATATCGAAGATTGGGCATGCAACAAATGGATATGTACCGAGGCTGAAAAAAACAGTGGTGGTCAGCACCCATCAGTATTACCAGAGTTTGTTCGCGAGCCCTGTTTTGATGATCGTCTGCACTTTGCTGTTAGCGAAACATCAGAGATCAGCCCAGGCTTGATCGAAGGCGCGCTGCATGCAGGTGCTTCCGTTGCACAACGAATCGTTGAACACGCTGATCAACCTTGACGCGACATTCAGCAACATTCTCCAGAGTCGCCAACGCCACAAGATGCACGGACTATGGAATTGTCCTTACAACAATCCGTCATCAAATATCTGAGCAGTTGCCCAAGCTGTTCAAAGCTTATTCGATAAACAATCTGCCTCGATACCTTCTCTGACGAGACCAAGCCAGCTCGCTCGAGGGCGGATATATGAAACGTGATCTTTGACGGCGCTGCATCAACCGCTTCGCCAATCGCGCCGGCAGATGCGCCATCACCGCCTTTCGTCACCAGATGACGGACGATTCTGAGACGCGTCTCATGTGACAGCGCACTTAAAGATTCTACTGCTTGACTTTCTTTCATATTACAACAATACTTGTAATGTCATAACAATATGGTAGCACGAACAATGAACTCAAATCCTATTGATATCCATGATCTGACTGCAACCATGCGTGCGACGCCGGACGTACCTCTCAAATTCAGTTTCGATGACCACTCAATACGCCCCGGGTACCACGTTACGGAAGTAAAACACGCGACCGTTCGCTCATTGGATTGCGGCAGAGGCACTGAGCAGTGGGATGAGCTGATCATTCAACTCCTGGATGGCCCAGAACAGTCAACACAAGACTATATGTCGACATCGAAGTTTATGGGCATAGTCGGTGCTGCGGTTGATACATTGAGTGTTGACGCCGCTCCGACCCTTTCTTTCGAATTCGCACCCGGTAACGGACCAATACGAAAACTTACCGTAACAGGCATTTCGCAAAATAAAGACAGCATGGAAGTCGCGTTAGCCGGTGAGAAAGCGGTTTGTAAACCGTTTCAGCGAGCGATTGCGGAAAGAACTGCAGCTAATTCAAGTGGCAGCACAGTTCAGTCGTCAACATCAAAATGTTGTGCTGGTGGCAATAACAACAATACAAGCAGCTGTTGTGGTTGATCTGTAAAGTTTAGTGTCGCAGATTTAACTGCGGCACTTATAAAACAGTTACGCGCAAAATAGCTACGTGCCCTGCTGCTTCATCAAGCCTTCATATTTAAGTTGCAGCTGTGCATTGGTTTCGGTGTTGTCAGGGTCGATAACAATACACTCGACAGGGCAAACCACAACGCACTGCGATTCATCATGATGTCCGACACATTCGGTACAAAGCTCAGGATGAATTTCGTAAATCTCCTCGCCCTGGTAGATAGCCGCATTAGGGCATTCCGGCTCGCAAACATCACAGTTGATGCATTCATCAGTAATCAGCAATGCCATAGCTATGATTTACCCGAAGCGGCAAGTTCAGCATTTTTGGCTTTAAATGCATCGAGTACCAGTGGATGCACAAAATCACTGACATCACCCTTATGCCGTGCGATCTCGCGAACAATACTTGAAGACAAAAACGTGTAATCCTGGGATGCAGCAATAAAGACAGTCTCAACATCCGGTGACAAATGCCGATTCACCCCAGCTATTTGAACTTCATAGTCAAAATCTGAAATGGCTCGAAGCCCACGGACAATCACTTTACCTTTGACTTCGGCTACAAAATCAACCAGCAATCCATCAAACGACTGAACAGTCACATTGCCAAGATCAGCGAGAATGTCGGTCGCCATACTCACTCGTTCATCAAGTGAAAAGAATGGGCTCTTCGATGAATTGGCACCGATGGCAACAATCACATCATCAAAGATCTGGCTCGCACGTGCAGCCACATCAACATGCCCGACTGTCATCGGATCAAA